>CAKMZU010000064.1:4369-5269 GCA_929200485.1 uncultured Gammaproteobacteria bacterium
TGAAAAAGCCATCCGAAGAACGTGTGAGTTCAGTCGAGTATTTTATGATCAAGAATTGCACATAGTTTTGAAGATTAACGAAAACGCTGTGACCTTATCTTACCCACACATTAAACTCAATAACTCCTCTAAAGCAAAAGCGGGTGAAGCATATGGTCTGGCACTTTGGCATCGATTCTTTTCCTGGCTCATTGCCAAACCCATTGATTTAAAGACAGTTCATTTATTATCAGCTCAGTCGCAAAACCCACAAAATTACCAGCACCTCTTTGGCTGTCCCATTGTTTTCAATGCAGAAGAAAATGGCATGGAATTCCAGCGAAGCTATTTAGAATTACCTATTGCCCAAAATGAAAGCAGTTTAAAAGAATTTCTACGTACGGCGCCTTATCAAATGATGGTTGAACCACAACGAGCAGAATCTTCAGAGCTTATAGCCAATGTTCGAAGGGTAATGGGTTATGATTTAACTAAAGGATTTCCGGCATTTGAAGATGTGGCTGTAGCGTTAAATATGTCTGCGCCCACACTCAGACGGCATTTACGCAAGGAAGGCGTCAGCTACCAGAAATTAAAAGATCAAGCGAGAAAAGAAGCCGCCATTGCCTATCTAAGCCGTCCTGAATTATCTATAACTGCGGTTGCAGCATTAATGGGTTTCACTGATCCGAGCGCCTTTCATCGTTCATTTAAAAAATGGACGGGGTCTACCCCAGGGCAGTTTCGAAAAGATGAGTTTGATCTCATTGATCCTGTCTAATTTTATCTTCTAAAAATGTTAATCGAATAACGCTTTCCTCCCTTTATCTATGGCAACTTGCTGGTTTTGATCTAGTATTTAAAGCAAGTTGCTCGCCCTTTGAGGCGCTAGCAACCCATATTTTGACAAGGATTCGTCAA
>CAKMZU010000064.1:5279-6290 GCA_929200485.1 uncultured Gammaproteobacteria bacterium
GCTCAAGAGAAGTCTTTTAAATCAGGCGCACAGCGCATGCCTTAGAAGCTTAGCTACTATTGAAAATTGCAGGGAGCAGGGCATGAAAAAAACAATTATTATTCGCACATTCAACCATGCCAAAGTCCTATCGGATTTGCTTGAGGCAGTCCGACTTCAAACGGGCTTTACCACCTCAGATGAAATTATCATCGCTGATTTTGGTTCAACTGACGGGACACTTTATCTCGCAGAGTATTTCCATTGTAAGCTATTCGATGTCCGGCAGCTGAAAGATAATCCAGTGGCGGCACTTAACTGGGCTTCAGCGGAATCCACGGGTGATATTCTGGTGTTTTTAGATCCATTGTCGATTCCAAGTTCAAAAACCTGGTTAAAAACATTGATAGATCCAATCGCAGATAATGTCTGCGAATATAGCTATGGCCGATTATTACCAAGCGCACTCACATCTTTTTCTCATCGTCAATATTTGGAGGCCAAGCTTCCTGCGCAATCACAAATTCCTCAATATGGCCAATATTGCCATAATGCTAATACAGCTATATTAAAATCAACTTGGGAGAGATATCGGTTTGATGAGTCGTTGCCTGCACTTGAATCGATTCAAATGGCTAAAGATATTCGTCAAGCGGGTGGGGCTGTTGCTTATGTTGCTGAAGCGGGTGCCTATGATTTAACCACTGAAGATTTTTATACTTTGCTAAAACGCTTCCGAGAGGAAGGCGTTGCCTTGCAATCTATCTATCCGGATATTCATTTCTCACTAGCCGATTTTGCATTTTATTGGTTCCTGGCATCCAATAATGATATTAGAGAAGCAGTGAAGCATTCATGCTTGCATAATAATCTTTATCAAATATTATCCAGCCGATTGGCGCAGTATTTAGGTATTCTGTTAGGCGCTAAAGTCCATGAGAAGAAGTCTTTGGGTAAGAAAGACAATTTTCTATCACCTAAAAAATCGCAAAAAAACTAGGGCCTGACAATTGTTATTTGTGTGCTCTGGAT
>CAKMZU010000064.1:6300-13016 GCA_929200485.1 uncultured Gammaproteobacteria bacterium
TAATATAGATAATTAATTATCGAAGGCTACCCCATGAGTGATCCACTAGCTGTTATCACTGGTGCCAGTTCTGGAATTGGTCATGCGATTGCCACAAGGCTCTCTGAAGAAGGTTATTCTCTGTTACTTTTAGCGCGTAGCTTTGATAAAAGTAAACTGGATGACCTTCCGAATACTAGCTGTGTTCCTGTCGATGTGACTAATGAATCTGATTTTTCCGAGGCTGTTCATCAGGCTGTTGATGAATATGGAGCGGTGGAGTGCCTGGTTAATTGCGCAGGATTAATGTTATTGGGCGACATTGCTGATCAGAGCCCATCTGAATGGCGTCAAATGTTTGATGTCAATGTTCTCGGTTTAACATACGGCATGCAAATTGTGCTAGATTCGATGAAGCAAAGAAACGCAGGTACTATTGTTAACATTTCATCTATTGCTGGGAGAAAATCCTTTCCAAATCATGCCGCCTATTGCGGAACAAAATTTGCCGTTCATGCAATCAGTGAAACAGTGCGTGAAGAGATTGCCGATAAAAACGTTCGTATAGTGACTATTGCACCCGGTGTTGTAGAAACGCCGCTTTTAAGCCATACAACCTCAGAAGGAATAAAGTCAGATTATACTGACTGGAAAAAGAGTATAGGCGGAGGACTTGAGCCTAAAAACGTTGCTGATGCGGTGTATTATGCTATAAGCCAACCTCAATCAGTCTGTATTAGAGAGATCGTTCTTGCACCAACAAGGCAAACAGCTTAACTTGCGAACAACAAGTCCTTATAAGGTGTTTATGTTAACTGATGCTATTTGTACCAGTTAATTTCGATACCTATATTTAATCACCTTCAGTATGCTCAGGTTAAGTATATAGAAGGTTTATAGCGCTTTACTGCCGCTCCCCATAAGTTTGTCCTTTGCTGATGAGTATTTTATATACAACAAAGCACCTTCCCGAACGTCCTCCTGTATTAGTTACTGCCGTTTATGCCCAATCTTATCAAGAATTGTTGCGGAAATTTCTTCAATGGAAATGTCTGTAGTGTTGATGAAAGGTATTTGATAACGCCGGTAAATGGCTTCGACTTCGCGAACTTCATTTTCACACTGTCGGAGTGAAGCGTATTTAGAATTTGCTCGTCTCTCATTTCGGATTAAAGAAAGTCTATCGGGGGCGATGGTTAAGCCAAAAAGCTTATCTTTATGTGCTTTAAGTGGCTTTGGAAGTGATAAATCTTCCATATCCTCTTCTGTGATAGGGTAATTCGCTGCATAAATACCAAATTGAAGTGCCAGATAGAGACAGGTAGGCGTTTTGCCGCAGCGAGAGACCCCAACAAGAATAAGGTCAGCTTTATCGTAATGCGAGATTATTGCTCCGTCGTCATTTTCCATAGCAAAATGAACAGCATCAATTCGGTTTTCATAGCCTTGGTTAGATTGTTTGCTATGAGATAAGCCTACTTTTGCGCTAATAGGTGAGGCTAATTCCATTTGTAAAGGTGTAAGGTACATTCCCAATACATCGAATCTTAGTCCGTCCGCTTCAGCTAAAATAGTAGAAAGCTTTTCATCCACCACTGTATCAAAAATAATGGGCTTAGTATGGGTTTCTTTAAGTGCAGCGTTTATTTTTCTAACAGTTTCTATGGCTTTTTCTTCTGTATCAACATAACGGATGAGCTGAACATCAAACTCTATATCATTAAATTGGCTTAATAAGCTTTTTGTCAGCGTTTGGACAGTGATACCTGTGCTATCCGAGATGATAAAAACAGTTCTTGTTTGCATAAAGGCGGCTTGCCCCATTTTCTTTATTCGTTATTCCCTATATTATAGGGCATCATTTTTTGGAAGGTGAGTGCTGTTTATCGAACGTTTTAAGGCGTTTGGCACTCTCTACCTGTTGTTGAGTTTATAAGTTTTTGGAGCACAAAATGCAACCGCCAGTGATTGAGTTTTCAAAGCTAGGTATGGGAGATGTTGAAGTCGTTGGAGGTAAAAATGCCTCATTAGGCGAAATGATAAGTCATCTTAGTGATGCAGGCGTTTCTGTGCCTGGAGGATTTGCCACCTCAGCTGATGCTTTCCGTGATTTTTTACAACATGAAAACTTGGCCAGCCGTATTCAAGAGAGGTTGGAAGGTTTAGATGTAAATGATGTTAAAGCCTTGATGGAGGCAGGTAAAACGATTCGTGAATGGATTGTTTCTGCTCCCTTTCCTGAGTCGTTAGATGTTGCTGTTCGTGCAGCATACCAAACCCTATCAGAGAGTAATGACATTAAAGTAGCTGTTCGATCCTCTGCAACCGCCGAAGACTTACCCGATGCGTCTTTTGCTGGCCAGCAAGAAACCTTCTTAAATATCAGTGGTATAGAAAGTGTTTTAACTGCAATTCGTGAAGTGTTTGCCTCTTTGTATAATGACAGAGCCATCGCCTATAGAGTCCATAAAAACTTTGCACATGAAGAAGTGGCTATTTCTGCGGGTGTTCAACGCATGGTGCGAAGTGAAACAGGCGCAGCGGGTGTCATGTTTACCGTTGATACAGAATCTGGTTTTGATGGAGTTGTTTTTGTCACAGCTTCTTATGGCTTAGGTGAGACGGTAGTGCAAGGTGCTGTTAATCCTGATGAATTTTATGTTCATAAGTCACTATTAGCAGATGGTAAAAAAGCAGTCCTGCGTAGAAATTTGGGCTCTAAAGCTCTGAAAATGGTTTATACCGATACTGCCCAGGCGGGTAAATCTGTTCAGACCGTTGACGTGTCGGCAGAGGATCGACAAAAGTTTTCTATCACTGATGAAGAAGTAGAGTCATTATCGAAACAAGCGGTAATTATTGAAAAACATTATGGCCGCCCGATGGATATTGAATGGGGCAAAGATGGCGATAATGGGAAGCTCTATATTCTCCAAGCCAGACCTGAAACCGTAAACAGCCAGCAGAAAACCAACACGGTTGAGCGCTATTTATTGCAAGAGCGTAGTGATGTTCTGTGTGAAGGCCGCTCAATTGGTCAACGTATCGGCTCAGGCAAGGTGCGTATCATTAAAAATATTGATGAGATGCACTTGGTTCAAGAGGGCGATATTCTTGTGTCTGACATGACCGATCCTGATTGGGAGCCTGTCATGAAGCGGGCATCAGCCATTGTTACCAACCGAGGCGGAAGAACCTGCCATGCTGCGATTATCGCAAGAGAGCTAGGAATCCCTGCTGTCGTGGGTTGCGGTAATGCAACCGACGTTCTTGATGGCGTCAGTGAAGCTACAGTATCTTGTGCTGAGGGTGATACAGGTTTTGTGTATCAAGGCATTCTTTCGTTTGATGTTAGCTCCAGTGATATCACTCAAATGCCAGAATTGCCTTTTGGTATCATGATGAATGTCGGTAACCCGGATCGAGCTTTTGACTTTCAAGCTATCCCTAATGAAGGTGTCGGCTTAGCAAGGCTTGAATTTATTATTAACCGAATGATTGGTATTCATCCAAAAGCGTTGCTTGAATTTGATCAACTGCCAGCAGACCTTCAATCGACCATTCGCGCAAGAATTGCAGGTTACGATTCACCTGTGGATTTTTACCGTCAAAAAATTATTGAAGGTGTCGCCACAATTGCGGGTGCGTTTTACCCTAAAAAAGTTATTGTTCGACTGAGTGACTTTAAATCTAATGAATATGCTCACCTCATCGGCGGACAAACCTATGAGCCGGATGAAGAAAACCCAATGATTGGTTTCCGTGGTGCCTCTCGATACCTGTCTGAATCATTCAAAGAGTGCTTTAAATTAGAATGTGAAGCAATGAAGACCGTCAGAGATGATATGGGGTTGACCAATGTGGAAATCATGATTCCATTTTGTCGTACCCCAGGTGAAGCTAAGCAGGTTATCGATTTATTAGCTGAAAATGGTCTGGTTCGTGGTGAGAATGGCCTTAAGATCATCATGATGTGTGAGATACCATCAAATGCATTACTGGCAAATGAATTTTTAGAATATTTTGATGGTTTCTCAATTGGATCAAATGATTTAACCCAATTAACGCTAGGCCTAGATCGCGATTCTGGCCTAATTGCTCACCTGTTTGATGAACGTAATGAGGCAATCAAGAAGTTACTTCATATGGCTATCCAGGCTTGCCGTGAAAAAGGCAAGTACATTGGTATCTGTGGTCAAGGCCCATCAGACCATCCTGATCTTGCTAAGTGGCTAATGGATGAGGGTATTAACACAGTATCATTAAACCCTGATTCTGTATTAGATACTTGGCTGTACCTGGCTAAAAGTGACAAGGAAATGAAGTAGTTGTAGCATTTATGCGCTTTATTCCTTTAGAAAAGCAGTTATTGTTCACCGACGGGTATCGCCGCTGCTTTTCTGTTCAAAATCAACATGTTTTGTTGATTAATGAAAAGGGTAAAGCTTATGCGATTAATGCTTTTTGCCCACATAAGCAATGGCCACTCATTGAAGCACCAATCACAGACAAAGTTATCACTTGCCCAAAGCATCTTGCACAGTTTGATCTGGAAACAGGTGAATTAATAGCACAGTGTGTCAGTGATACGCCAAAATTGAACGCCTATGAAGTGGTCTATGAAGGTTATCATGTGGGGGTTTTTATCTAACAACCACCGTTTTTAAACAGTGGCTATTAGGTTTTAATGCGAATAACTGCCTATCTAGTTATTATATTTAACAGATGATTTCTTTAGTACTTTAAATAGACTGATGCTGGGTCGACTATGACTGCTATTGCCAATAAATGTCGCAGGATCCACATAGCTGTCGTTATTAACTGTCCGTTGCCAGCCAGAAAAATCACTATCGGCACCAGAGCCCTCGTCATCCCATACTTTATATACAGTACTCCAGTTTTCTACATGCTCATTCCTCACACAGGCAACAAAGTCAGTCTCCGGTTGAGGTCCGTTGGTCATAACATCACCAAGACAAGTGAAACCAATAGGGGCGGTGGGACGCCAAACCACACCATCTTGATCAGCACCAGAACCGGCATCACTCCAAATTCTTGTATAGCCTACAGGGTGAGCAATGTCCTCATGCCCTTCCTTAACACCAAGAAGAACAAAACCTGAATTTGAATAAGAGCCATGGACTTTGTCTCCAAAAATCAAGTATCCATCGCTTACTTTTGGGCGATAAAACGCGACATCATCATCAGCACCTGATCCAGCGTCAGTCCATATGCGTGTTGATTCATAAGTTACTTTTAATTCGATTGGCGGTTTGGTTATGGTGACATCAATGTTTGCTTCTTTCATGCTACCGGTTGAATGGGTTGCCGTTATTTTTAAAGTAACAGAACTATAAGGGTAATTGTAGGAGTCAATGGAAGAGACTCTGTCGCCATTCACCTCTATCTTGATGCTACTGCTATGTGAAGCACTCAATGCTTTAAGCTTGGCGATTAATTCAGTTTTATTGTATGTCCCCGGAGCGAATAACCCGAAAATTGTTATGTCGACAGGGTTAGCTTTAATACTGAAGCCAATGGCTTCAGTTTTAGTAGTTCCATCAGGGTGTGTTGCTTTAATTGATAAATTTGCAGGGCCTACGGAGTAGTTGTGTGAGTCGATAGACTGAATAGTTGAACCATTGAGCGTCATCTGAATTTGACTGCCACCAGAAGCCGCGATACCTCTTAGTTTGGATTTTGTATCATCAATCGTATATTCACCCCAGCTAAATGTGCCATAAATGGTGATTTCCGTTTGTACTGGAGGAGGGGTGACAGTTGTCTCCTTGATGCTTATATTGACTGTTTCAGATTTTACTGTACCGTCTGGGTGGGTTGCTTTGATTCCAAGAACGACAGGTCCAGTAGGGTAGTTATGGCTATCAATGGAGTAAATGGTGAAGCCATTTAATGATAATAAAATAGTACTGTTATCTGATGCAGCAATATTCTTGAGGTTATTCTTAAATGTAGCAAGTTCATATTCCCCAGGGGCCATTATGCCATAGATCGAGATGTCTGTTTCTTTCGGCTGGGTAGGTGTATCATCATCACTTAACACATTGACTTGAATTGTTTTTGTGGTTGACCGATTATCATTATCTTTTGCAATTAGGGTTATAATTGCACTCCCTGGCGAGTAGTTAAATGCATCGATGTCATTAATAGCGACACCATTGATTGCAATAGCGAGAGAGTTTTCTTCATCTACACGCAGCAATTTCAATTTGAACTTTAGATCCGATATCTTGTATGCACCACTTTCAAATAGTGAGTAAATGACTATTTCAATATTGTTGTTTTCAGTGTCTTTTGTATCGTCAGTGTCTTGCTCGACCAATGTAATGGTTTTTGTTTCTTCAAGCGTGGCGCCATTTTTACCTATGACGACATAAGTGAATTCTATTTTACCTGGTTCATGATCATAATCATCAATATCATCAATCAGTTGAATATCATCATAGATTGTTAGTTTTGCCCCCTTGGAAACCTCAATTTCATCAAGGGCTTTTTTTAAACCTTCGAGTGTGAATTCACCTTTGGGTATATTGTCAATCTCAAGATTTTCTGCTTCATTGTTTTCAATGATGTTGTCCAGGTTGACATTTTCAAAGGCAGAATTGTCTAAGGATGTCTTTGAGCTGCCTTCATTAGAGGGGGTGGAGGTCGAATCGTCTGCTGGAGGTGGAGCGCAACCAAAGAATATGCATATTGATAGCAAAATAAGATAACGT
>CAKMZU010000065.1:0-9538 GCA_929200485.1 uncultured Gammaproteobacteria bacterium
CAATAGGTATGGTAGATCACTCTACATGGGCTATCGTCCTTACAGTTAAGAGGCCACTGATGAAAAATTTTCAACCCCTGTGACACCGCTCTCTCTAGCGCACATCGGAGATCCACTGAAAGAAGTGACGGGTTGGTAATTCAGCCTTAATCATTGATTGATAAAAAAACCCGCATTTAGCGGGTTTTTTTATGGGCGAGATATAAAGAATCTCGAATGGATTTAATGAAAGTCAGCCTCCTTTCTTCCGCTGACTCATGTTCTTTTAACTACTCTGATGACTACCTTACATGCCATGAGGAGGATTGGTCGATCCATGCCAACCGACACACACGACCTTAGCTCTAGTACATCGTGTCAAACCGATTGTCGGGTAAGCACTATTCTTATAAACACACTTCGACAAGCTCAGTGTGAGCGGTTATCCACTCTCTCGCTCATCCTGAGCCCGTCGGAAGATACCTTACATGCGACAAACCTTTTGACACGATGTACTAGGTATAGCCTCCCACGAAGGCTTATGAACATAAAAGGTTTGCCCGCTACGAATGTTAACAGGAACATTTTCATAGATCGCAAAGAAATTGGTTGTCGCCTCCAAAGCTGAAGCGGGGCCATGGGTTAAATCCCCATCTAAGGCACAGACTTTTGAACTGACGACTTCACCTTCTTCAAACAGATCCTCAGAAACGCTTAGATTGCAAAAAAGTAAGGCAACAAAAACACACAAAAGTGCATTACAAGATTTAAACATCTGATATAACCTCTAAAAATACAATCTCACCTATTCCTTTGCTTACATAAAGTTTAGTAAATCCACACAGCGCAAGCCTATCCTTTGGTTACGATGGATCAATACATATTTCTTTATCAGGTAATCGATAATCAATAATTACACAGGCTTTTTATTACAATATCTGTTATCGCTAACCTGATCTGATTAAGTTAATTCCTAACGTTCACTCACCATAACTAATACAGAAAAAGAAATTTTTCTATTTTTTTATAGAACCACCATTCAAACAATTCCTCTATATAAGTAAGCGTAAAGCCTCTTATTACTCACTTTAATCAGCCCGCTTCTTATAAAAGTTAGCCCGACAACTTAGATTCAACAGCCGAGAGTCATATGAAAAAAGGGGTTTGTTTCTGGTGTATTATTTGTTGTATTAACTTCTCTATCTGTGACCAGGAGGCTTCTAGCTACAAAGGCTCCCAAGCCTACAACTCAGGCTATAAAGCCAGCATGTCTGTTAATCAGGCCACAGGAACTTTTCACTTTTCCTATCCTTTAATCAGTGCACCCGGGACCTATCAAGCCTTCCATTTCAATATCGAGTATCGTCGAAATCAAAAGCCCTTGTTTGGCTTACCTAAAGGCTGGCGATTTAACCTGGATTATATTGATGGAAAAACTGCGAACATTAACAATCAGCAGTGGCTTGTTGATCCGTTGTGGCATGATGAACAAGGCTTCGGTTCCGGGCTGCGTTACTTTAATTTACACAGCACACGATTCTTTGATGCAGGATTTGTTCAAACGGTACCGGAAAAAACAGATCTTAAATATCGTTACCGATTAACCCTCAAAGACGGCACAAAAAAATACTTCTCTCATGAGGGGTGGCTCATCTTCATCGTTGATCGTTTTGGTAACGCGTTAGAATTTCATTATTTACCTATTGCTGACAACCTTTCCACATCAAGACTCGATTGGATTAAAGACGAATACGGCAATAAATATCACTTTCAGTACGCGCCACAAAGCCTTTCAATTCAAATGCCAGACAATAGAAAAACAACCCTTTACTTTAATAATAATGGCATTACCGAGATCACCAATCCGATCAATCAATCCATTCATATTCATTATCAAGAACAGCTCGGCCAAACACTGATTGAAAACATAGAAACGTCCAAAGGGTTAATTACCAGTCTTAACTATTCAACCATTGATATAAAACAAAAAGGAAAAACAGTTAAACTACCCGTCATTGACCAGATAACTAAATCGGACAAACATAATTATACACTTCTTGAGCAAATATTTTACGAACATTCTTTAGATAATAATTTTACTGGATTTCCCAAATACAGCTTGTCTGATGAAGCGGATAATTTGATTGAAAGCAACGATCAATCCTACCGTTATTCAGTGACGGTAAAACGCAATCAATTAATACCTAATTGCTCTAGTTTCCATGTTCAAACGTATTACTACAACTATTTACATTTACCTGTTGACGTCATCACGTATTTAGAAAATTTGCCTTTAACCAAAACAAGCTTTGAATATGACATTTCGCCCTTTCGTTACAGCCGATCAACCAACTATGACAAACCCCGTGCAACAACCAACCGGGTTTGGATTAACCATCAACAACAGTGGATGCCAAGTGACAGAAAAACCAATTCATACGATTGGTTTGGGAATAAAACAGCAGAAAAACATGAGGTATTTGACCGAAACACTAAACAGTGGGTCGCCATCTATTCTCAAGAAGCCACGTTTGATAATCACTACTTTGGCTTGCCAAAATACAAAGTAACGACAGATGCCATAAACCAACAAGCAGTCCAAACAACTTACACCTTCACAGAAGACCACAAAGCGCATCAAACAAAAAAGTTGGAGTTTAAAAGAAATAAAGCGGATTCCTGGCAACCCTGGAAGGTATTTAAACTGCAATACGATGCAAAAGGCCGAAAGATTCATGAAACTATGCACTGGACAGACAGTACCAATAGCTTTCCATCCTCTACCTCTCTCAATACGATATATGAAGAAGATACCGCCAATAAACGATTGAAAATGATTCAAACTTCAGCATTAGGCCACAAACATCAATTAATATTCGATACTCGAACAGGTTTTCTAATCTCAAGCATTTCACCTAAAAATGAAACGACTGATTATCGCTATGACGCTATTGGGCGCGTCGTTCAAGTAATAGATTCCCTTGGAGTCAGAACCTCTACACAATACGAAGATTTTGCAGACGATGGCAATAATTCAACCGTTGTGACCAGCCCGTTAGGCTATAGCAAACGAACACTTTATGATGCACTTGAGCGAACCATCGAAAATCAAGATACCCATGACAAAAAATGGCGAATGCTTGAAAAGTTTACCTACGATGGCCTCGGTAATCGAACGAGCGAAACGAATAGACTAGGCGTTTCAATTATTCGTCGCTATGACACTCAAAATCGCTTAATTAAAGAAACCGATGCCTGGGGTAATCGTAAAACCATAAAATACAATGACAATGACTTAAACACTGATTTCTATCTAAACGACCACAAGTTATTTACCACTGAATCACTACCCTGGAAAAACTCAATTATTCAGCGGTATTTTCCTCTGAGAAACGAAGACGATACATCTGGCCAAGCAGCACTTTTACCTTTAGAAAAAACCATCAGTAAAAATGGTTTTGGGCAAGTGTATTTCAACCAGCTGGCTTTAGTTAATGAAGATGGAAACACACGTAAAATTGTCTCGACCAAAACGTGTGAATTTGATGCTGAACACAACCCGTCAATTTGCCAAAGTCACGGCAAAGACGGTTTGAAGCTAATAGAAAAAAACACCTTTGATCTATTCAACAATCGTATTCAAACATCAAAGATACAAACCCTGGATGGTAAAACAACTGAGAGTCATAGCCTCAAGCTGCGATATTCAAAGGATAATCGATTAGAAACCCTAACCTACCCCGGTGAAAAAGAACCCTTAAAACAGTATTTGTATGACGGTAATGGCAATATCAACTGTATCAATCTCAACAATGCGCATAGCATTCACTTCGAATATGATGTACGTAATCAGCAAATACAAAAGTCCTGGCAACGATTAGGTAAACCCTTTTGGGTAAAGCAACGCTTTGATACCGAAGGACGAATCAAAAAACAATGGGCCAGCGACGAAACCTATATTATTTACGATTACATTGCCAGTGGTCTAGTAAAATCAATGCATTACTCAGATGGCAAAGCCCTTGGTTTTCAATATGACGATTTTGATAGGCTGGTATCTTATGATAACAATGAAGGCCAGCTTCAACAGAACATTTATCACCGCCAAGATAACGGAAAGCTATCTGAAATCCACCTCAGTCATAATAACTTTCAAATGGCATATGGTAATGACAGCTACCGCTTAAAAGGAAGGTTAGTTAAACAACAATTTAACACACTAACCAACGGGCAATCTGAAACAGATTTTCATTATGGACCGACAGGCAAAGTTAACCAGACTAAATCAACTTATCATGAACCCAAAATTAGTTATGATGTGAATTACCAGCACAACATGCTAGGTCAATTAACCAAATTAACGTCTTCTACCGCCAGAAAAAAAACGCATGAACACAAAAAAGAACAGATTCATTCAACAATAAAATCCTACTCATACGATGCATTCGATCGGCTAACCAAAGAAGAAAATATCACCGATAAAAAGACCACGACTTATCATTACGATGCAAACAATAATTTAGTCAACGAAACGACCCACTCACCCGATGTCTCAGCGAGCATTGACTACCAATACAATGCGTTTGATCACCTCTTAAGTCAATCACACAATAATCAAACGACGACATTGCAATATGACCATCAAGGTAGACTCATTCAAACATCAAAGGGAGATAAATATACCTATGATGATTCAGGTTATCTTTTGACGCTTAAGAATAATAAAGGTGAGGAAACAGAATATAGCTATTGGTCAAACGGCTTGCTGAGTACCTTGACCCATCAACTGAATGGGACTGTAAAAGACACCTCCCATTTTTATTATGACAATAATCATCAGCTACTAGAACAAACGACTGAGAACACTTCCATTAACTACCTCCATGATAAAAAAAAGATCATCGCATCCGCCTACCATGATGTCATTGCCCATTGGTTCTTGTCCAGTGACAATACAGGGTTAACAATTGATAGAGGCGAAATTAATTCCTTCGAATACGAACCTTACGGGCTAATAGAAAAAAAAGCGCCCGCTTCTCAATCTATTCTTGGTTGGAAGCAGCACTACTTTGATCAACAATCACAATTAACCACGCTAAACCATCGCTTTTATTCACCTGAATTAAAACGTTTTATTACACCCGATGAACATCTCAATGCAAATTTATACACTTTCGGAAACGCTAACCCTGTCATGTATGATGATCCGCACGGATTGGATGCGCAACGATACGTTAATTATGCGATAGGCACGAGCTCTGTCGCCTTTGGATTATATGCCACTTACGAATCCATCGTCATGGCGATTGTTGGAGCCATTCTGGCTGTTCCTACCGGAGGTGCTTCACTTTCATTATCAGCAGGGGCTGCCGTTGTCGCTTCGGTCGCATCAAGCGCGTCAGGCATTGCCCTTTTAGGTTCTCAAGCATCTATGGATACGGGTCATCCAGAAGCTGCCAATGCTCTGAATTATACCAGTATTGCTTTCAGTGCTGTGCATGTGGTTACCGGTCTGATTGCATTAGCACCCAAAGCGGAAGATCTTCTTTCACGAGCAGGGAAATTTTTTGCCAAACGCGGAGGGATTGCCAATCTGCATCCAGAAGCTGATGCGTCTACCATTTATCATATTGGCTCTGATTTGGAAGAAGGTGAAAAGGATGTCGCCAAAATAATATCGGGCTGGGATGTCTTACGTCATGGTCTGCATGTCACCACTAAAGTAACAACCGATAGCTTTAATATTTCCAAGGCATTACAACGAGGGAAACCACCGACTTATTCAGCAACCTTTGGTGGGAACGACCGTGAAAGAAATAACCTCACCCAGCAATTACACGCGCAAACAAACGCCAGCGCAGGAAAGCCAACTGAAAGTACAGTTTGGCGTTTTCCAAAATATCTCAACTGGCATTCCAAGATATTATCTACTAACCCCCAAAACTCTCTTGACAAAGACTTGGTTAATGATTTTTTTATTTATAAAAAAAATTGCGATTTTTATCTTGATTAAAACGAACTGGGACGTTATTCGACAGTCATATTGATTAGTAGTAATAGAAGTGTGTTAAAAAAAACTCGACGACCTCTTTGTATCGTATTTAATAATTCAATATCGGATTGATAACTTAAAAGCAATCACTCAAAAAGGTTATTGACTCAAAGTATTCGGCTACAACTCATCTCGCCTAATCTTGGAGTACTAAGATTTTAAACATTCGTACTTTTACAGATTATCTATATCCATGTTCTGACTTTAATCAACAAACAAACCGAAAGGAAATTTCATGAAAAGATCGATTATTTTATTTCTTCTTTGTTTCATTTTCACTAATTTATATGCAGCCCCCCCTTTTAATGAGGAAATATTAGGTGGCCTGAACTTCATCAAGCGCTTAGCATTAACGCTCGACGGGAGAATTAAGGCCAACCCCAAAAACAAAGAAAAACCAAAAGTTCTGTACAGTGATTCCTTCGCGGCAATTATTGTAGCATTACATAAGGACATCGAAGCAAGCAATACCGAAAAAAAACCGGCTGATATAGGAGATGCCCCTTCTGAAGCCGAGCGCGATTATGAGTCCTACCTTAAAAATATTTCGTTATTTGTACCTTATATTGAGTCAAATTTAGAGAGAATAAATAAGGCTACCGATCAACAGGCACGCAATAAGGCTGTATTCGGGAATGACACTATTAATGATATCTCAAAGCTAATGGGTCGATCTGGCGTGTGCTACCCGGAAGAGACAACTAAGTTCTCTGGCGAAATTAAAGCTTCCTCATCAAATGGTGGCGAATTAAAAGAAGGAGAACTCGTCAACTTTGTTCTTAGTCTTAATCCGGAATCTGCAGAACAGGTGACACAGGCATCAAGGAAGGCAATTGACTCAACACAAGAGCTCAAAGATCTAGGCATGGAGATCAGTACAGTTACCGGTACAGAGAATAAGAATATGAGGCGGATTACTTTAGGCTTGCGTGAGCAGTTTGAATCAAAAGAAGAGGTAGAAAAACGTGTCGAGAACCTGAACAAAAATAAATCGGAATTATCTTTTAATACTCAAGGCGAACTAAAGGTGGTTGTTCCTGACGATATACGAGTTGAACAGATAGCATTTTCCAGACTCGATGATGAAAGTTTAGGCAAACTCTCTGCACTGCGCAGCCAACTCACAGAATTAACTTCTGGAGGCAACGAAATAGCACCATTTTGTCTGAGCCAAGCGGTTAAGAAGATCAAACCTGATGAGAATGCATTAGATAAATTTCTTGAAAACACGACACATAAAGATGCTCTGAATAACTATTTAACCGATATAGATTTTCCAATTGCATTAGAAGAAATTAAAGAAGAATCTAACTGATCTTATGGTTTGCATTTAGAATCATGCGACACTGCCAGCTTTTCAATTGCAAAAGCTGGTTACAAATGCATTCTAGCGGGTTCTAGAACCAAGATCATGATCCTCACTGTTCCCTTTGAGTATGTGAGTCAACTCATCACAAGCGATAATCTTACCATCTTCAACATCAAACAATGCAAGTACTTTCATCACTACTTCGTCGCCGTTGTTTTTAATCATATGAACAACATGATGAGTGAAAACACGATTCCCTTCAGACATAATATCACGCACATCAACGTTAAATGATCTGACCGCTTTGGTAAGTGCTATAAAATGCTCGGTAAAAGCTGAATAATCCAGTGCCTTACCATCAACACTTTGCTTATACTCTACAGAAAAGTATTTTTCTAGATCACATAGCGTCGCATTGGGATTTTCCAATACATTCCGAAATGCATTCAATACCAGCTCTTTAGGGCTCATGGTTTATTCCTTTGGAGTAAAGATAAAATATTTAATAACGCACAAATCACAGGAAAAAATCAAGTAACGAATCTATAGACAGACTTATCGGCTTTTAGTTTTAACATATACTGAAATTCTCGTTGAACCATTTTTAGCTATATCGCTCATAAACTAGCGAAGCATAGTTTTCTTATTTTCAATGAAGTTTTATATACCCTTTAGCCTTTTACTATTAATCAACTCGTATACAAGTCTGACAATTTTTGAATTTCAGAACGAATTTAACGCATTAAATGACAAGGAACATGCTAACATCTAGATCATTGCGATATTTCCCCTACCCTCATATGAAAAACCTATGGAGTTTCTAATGTTAGCCCTAACCTTCATACACAAGTCTGGATTTGAAATTAAATGACTTAATCCATTAATATTGATTGATAGCCAAGCGTAATCAAGATGAAAAATAATGACGCACAGGGATACTGAAAAGATTACTTCAGATGACTCCGCTATGTATTTGTAAAAGCTCTCTCTAGAGTCTACTCAAAAGCCTTCTTGCAACCTCTTCAGATGACGCCGGGTTTTGCCCCGTTATCAGCAGCCCATCTTCCAGTACATAGGGAGTCCAGTCATCAGCGCTGGCATACAGGCCACCTTTCGCAACCAGCTCATCTTCCAGCAGGAATGGTACAATTGTTGTCAACCCAACTGCCGCTTCTTCACTATTACTGAAACCTGTGACCTTTCTATTAGCAACAAGGCTCTGACTGTCAGTAGTCTTAGCATTCAACAATACCGCAGGCGCATGGCAGACTGCAGCTACGGGCTTGTTGCTAGCAATAAAACCTTCAATCATGGCAATAGAGTCACTATCTTTCACTAAATCCCATAATGGTCCATGGCCACCTGGGTAAAAGACCGCATCAAAATCCTTAAAATGAACATCACCAAGTTTAAACGTATTAGCTAATTTATGCTGAAGTTCTGTATCCTTATTAAATCGACCCGTAGCCTCTGTTTGAAAATCGGGTAGCTCACTCTTAGGATCAATCGGAGGCTGGCCACCCATAGGGGAAGCGAGGGTTATTGAAACGCCAGCATCAGCCAACACATAATAAGGTGAAGCAAACTCTTCAATCCAGAACCCGGTTTTCTCTCCGCTATTCCCAAGCTTGCCGTGGGAGGTCAACACAAAAAGAACGTTTTTCGCCATATCACTCATCGTCTATCACCTTTGCGCGTTGAAAGCAGAATCTCTCCTTCTCTGGCCTTCAAGCCAGTTTTACCAGCATCTTGCCCGTGTTCTTACCTTCAAATAAACCAACAAAAGCCTCAGGCGCTGATTCAATGCCTTCATAGACAGTTTCTCGGTAGCTGACTTTACCTTCTTGAATCCACTGCCCCATTTTTTGAACAAAAGCCGGGTATTCATCCCAATGCTCAAACACAATAAAGCCTTGAATTTTGAGCTTCTTGATAATTATCTGTGCCAAATTTGTAGGGCCGGGTTGAGGCGTTGTGTCGTTATACTGGTCAATCATTCCACAAACAGCGATTCGACCATGGTCGTTCATGACATTGAGCGCCGCTTCAAGATGCGCACCACCGACATTTTCATAATAAACATCTATACCATTTGGGCAGGCTGCAGCTAAATCTGCTGTCAGATTTTTGCTGGTTTTGTAATGAATGACGCCATCAACACCCAATTCATTTTTCAGATATTCCGCTTTATCTTCAGA
>CAKMZU010000065.1:9548-9944 GCA_929200485.1 uncultured Gammaproteobacteria bacterium
ACTCCCAACAACATAACAGCCTTTTAGTTTAGCAATCTGGCAGGCAATAGACCCTACGGCACCGGATGCAGCAGATACAAACACATTGTCGCCTTCTTTTAATTCAGCGATTTTCAAAAGCCCAGTGTATGCTGTCATCCCTGGCATGCCCAACACACCTAAAAAAGCCTGTTCAGGAACAGGCGATTCTGGCAATGTATTCAGATCTTCACCATCAGTAACATAGTATTGACGCCAACCACTCATGTGAGCGACTTTCTGGCCAGGATTGAACGCAGGGTTATTTGATTCGATCACTTCACCAACAGCACCACCTTCAAGTACCGCACCGATTTCAAACGGTGGAATGTAACTCTCACGGTCAATCATGCGACCTCGCATATAGGGGTCAACAGA
>CAKMZU010000065.1:9954-12990 GCA_929200485.1 uncultured Gammaproteobacteria bacterium
CAACAGACATCCATAGATTTTTTACGAGAACTTCATTTTCACCGATGCTCGCAACTGGCATGGAAACCAGTTCAAAATCATCGACCACAGGAACACCTTCTGGACGGTGCCTCAAGTGAATCTGTTGGTTTTTTTCGCTAGCCATGTTCCAGACTCCCGCCTTTGAATGGATGAACAAAATATTAAGCCATTTGATGTTTTGATTAATAATGACCAACTAAAACTATTCGTCATACAAACACCTGACAGAATCAGGCTGATGCACTAAGGTATCACTTAAAAAAAGGTTATAACCCGAACCCTTAGTAGAACTAAGTTCACATAAAACACACCAACGCAATTCAATAGAGGCATGCTCCCACAGCCTAAACAGAAAGTCTAGCGACACTTCCATCAATAAATTTAATCGACCCAAATCTCAAGATAACCATAACAGATGATCAAGAATCGTTTGAAAGGCATCTTTGATTATGGGCACCTCTATCAATTTTCTGAACATTACATAACTTCATGACTCTTATTTTATTAATGCGCCGCTGTTAAATTTGAAATGAATAGATACATCATAATCTGCTTACTATTGTTAACTTTTCAGGAGAACAACTTTGCCTGTTTTGAATTCAAAGATGAATTTAATTTGTTAAATCGCAAAGAGAAAGATGAAACTTTTGTAGAATTACACAACTTAGCTACAATAATTGTTTTAATGAATGACAAGATAGCAAAAACTGAAGACGCAAGACAATTTAGAGAAATGCTTAACTGGCAATTGGCAAATCCATTAAGATTCAAGTCCTATGTATCACCCATAATAACCGTTCAAAATCCCATGGCCTTCATGCAACTAGCAGTCAATATCCTATCGAAATTTGGATTCAGGATTGAAAAATTTCATCCGTTAACACTAAAGGAAACAATGTGAGCAATGATCCCATTTGATATTGGTCTTTTCTAATATTTCAAAGAGGGCTCATTAGAGACACTCTGTTTCGGCCTGCGCATTCCACGCAGTTGCTTTCAATGTGTATTTTTTTGCACCGATTACAGCTTCACCGAGTGCTTTTACGCTGATTTTACGCACTTCTCCTGATGCCAGTGAGACATAGTTAACCTGCTAAAAAATGGGGATCAGCCATTGATTATCATCGCCAGCAATCAGACTCAGCTCAGTAAAAAAGGCAAAGTGACTACTGGCATTTTTCAGGGTGACTGTCCATTGTTGATTGGTGATCTTTTGGCAGCTGATGTCGAGTATTGCGGGCTTTTCACGAGGGGTTGTGAGCATCTGTTGGTAATTGGCGCAGTTACCTTTAACGGGCTTCAGCGGTGTGACGTACCAAAGTGATTTATCGTAATCGAGTTGATCACGTGTTTTGGCAAGCCAGTAAAAATTCGACTCTTTCCATTTTCCTGAATCATTAGATGATAGTGTGGTTGTCAGATAAAAATTTTCGCCATTAATCTGATCAAGAATATCTTTTGTCAAAACATCTTGCTCAATATTGGTCGTAGCATTTGGCTTCTGTCAAAAAAGCTATTGACCTTGTTTCTTGGAATAAATGTTCCATTAAAATGGATGTCGGATTTTTTTAGATACCCCTTCGGGCACTAATTTCAAAATCAATTATTAGAGGTGCCCTTAATTGGGTAAACCACTGTCGACGGCGGAGATAAACTATCGATTCTACCTAAATGGTGTAGAAATCGATAAATGCTACCTTTTGCTCAGTTTCGAAAATTCAATGCTGATTGACGAGCCGGGTCTTTCCAGCCCGTTGCAGGTGGTACATGTGATGGTCGAAAAGGAAGACCCGTTAGTCTAGAAATCGTTTCATTACAATTACCACACCGATTAGCTCCAAATAAATTGATAAAACTTTCATTAGGCACCCACCATTTTTTATTTATTTCCGGACCTATTTTTTTGAAGTTATCCATCACTGTTACAGGACTAACATCATCTAGCAGTGTTATGTATTGTGGATTACGCTCAGCCAATTCTAACATTTTTGCCGTCCACTCATGCTCAGGTGGATGTATTGACAGCGTTAGTGGGCTCTCAATAAGCCCTCCCCAGGAAGCATGATAAATTCGATAAACAGATTTTACCCTGTTATTACGATCAAGCGCCCCAATAAATAACGTATTATGCACCCATGATCCGTTAATTTTCATGAGTGGCTTGGCAAAAATACTAGCTGCTGCTGGAGATTGATGAAGAAAAACTCTTGCATCCTGAGGTAGTGGCCCGATAGGTTTATACTTCGGGTTGTCTAAAATTCGATTAGTTAACAAATATTTTTTATTGTAATAATCCAAAAAATCCTTGACATAAACTATAGGAAGATTAAGCAGACCCCATAACATTTTTGATACACTCCCCCTTTCTGAGTCATAATTATGGGCCAATAAATTCTCAGGGCCCGCAAAATACGTATGCGCCTCCTGCACTTCAAATGTATTGACCTCCCAGCTTCCGGACTTTTTTTCAACACTGTCAATGATAGCAATACCGTCTAAACTTATCAGTTCATCGCCTCTTTGAAGTTTGTCTGCGTCCACCCAATCGCCATTTGCTCGCCTAAAAAGTTGGTCTGGTGTCGCTTGGGTAATACTGTCACCTATAGTAATAACCACTATATCCTGGCTTATATCTGTTAATGTTTTCACAACAGGAAAATCTCCAACCTTATCGTTCTTTTCATGTTGACCAAGAATAAAATTATCAGGTTGGATCAACTCAATAGGGGTTGGATAATTTTTAAAAATTACCATTGTACCTTTTGTAAAAAATGCAAAACTTTGGTTTACAGCGAATATAATAAATGAAGAGAGAATGAGATTACCAATATAGAAGTAGTTGTTCATAAGAAATAACCGTATATAAATTAAGGAATAAACCGGATATATAGTAGGTATGGGATTGATATTATCATCATTGAAAATGATAAAAAACTTCCCTAAATTTTACTCCGTTTCACAGCATTTGTCTGGTTCAGCAGTCACAGATTTTTCTGTGATAAGGCGCAGGTACAC
>CAKMZU010000066.1:0-2409 GCA_929200485.1 uncultured Gammaproteobacteria bacterium
TTGCAGAAGTGATTGGTGGTGGAGCATCCCCTGTGAGCGGAAAACTAGCTTCTCCAGTTGCTTGATTTGCCTGAGTTGCATGATTTGCATGATGGTCATGACGAGCCGTTTCAACTTTTCTTTGTTGTGTTTTTTTAACTTTTACTTGATGTCTTGCTTGAGCCCATATTTTTTGGATCTCGTGGTTAGGAGGAAAGTATTTCTTCTTGTTCTTAAGGTTAGCAGGGCTCACGCTTAGGTTATTAAATATTCGAACATTTGCTTTTTGTTGTTCGGCTAGTGCTCGTGTGATTTTATCAATCTCTGACATCTGTTCTGTTTGTATCTGCTCCAAATAATAATTTTGGTAGCCCATAGGGTCTGAGTCATCGAAAGACATACCTTTAATACTTTCTATGATTTTATCTTGATCAGCTTGATGGGTTTCTTGAATGTGTTTTTTCAGCTCTCGATGTTGACCAAAAACTGTACGGCAGGCAAGGCACAAGTTTGTATGTAAGTATGCCATGTGTTTATTCTCTGCCAAGGTCGGGACTTGATTAGCTTTACCTCTTCTAGGATCAAGTTTTATGAGGTGTTTCTGTAGATCATCAAAATTATGGTAAATAGTTTCACAGTGTAAACACTTCATGGTTTTTGAATTTGCATCATTGGGATAGCCAGTTTGGCTTTGTTCGTGATGATTTCTAGCTTCGGGTGTCTTGAAGCTTTTATGTTTGGTGGGTAGGGATACAGTAAGTGCATCAGGCAAATTAAGCCTCTCACGTTTTTGAGCCCTCGTCATCCCAATTTTTGAACATTTATTGCACACCTTTAACCGGCATTGAAATTTTTTCGTGCTCTCGTCAGGTTTATAATCTTCAGATTTGTATTTGCCACTTCTATTTTTCTTCCTTTTCTCTTTGTCTCCTCGAGCTTTGGGGAGATTATGATTGTTTCTTTTGTTGTGTTTAGTATGTGTTGTTGTCAATTCCTTCTTAAAAAGTACATCATATAATCTTTTGTTTATGACAGATGTGTCTTCATCGGGGTACTTTTTTTTCAGGCTTGTTTTGATAGATTTTATTATATTTAACCTTTTATGAAAGCTTTCCTTCTTTGCTATTCTATGTGATAGCCCATTTTTACAGCAACAATCATATCGCGAAGAATTACATATAGTGCATTCGCTACATTTGCAAGTGACAAAGGTTTTTGCTTTTTTCTGGAAGTCTTCCTGGGATATAGCTTCTTCACTAAAGCTAAGATCGGTTATCAGTTCGGGTATGATAACTGATTTTATGTATTCAGCGCTCATTTTCCAATAGCGTTTATCTTCAAGGGTAAGATTTTCAAATTCCTCAAGTAGTGCATTAATTTGGTGTGGGGAAGCTTTAAAATCAATTTTTAAGCCGGTAACCGTTTCAACTTCTTCGAGGGTTTGTCTAAAGTCATCTCTTAGTTTTGCTCGTGTTTGGTAATATTCTTTACCGAAATTCATACCATCTTCAATGAACTGCCTTTTGATTTCTTTTGCTTTGCGTTCTTTTTCTTTTTTGTTAGCGAGTCTTACCGAATTAATAGCCTCCTTCCATCTGTTTTTGATTTTTTGTTTCCTTTCGAATTCTTTATACTCTGCCGTACCTAGCAATAAATGCTGGTTTTTAGGGTCACCGTAGAATGTGTTAATTGCTTCTTCAGTGAAGGGGTTTTCACTTTGTGTGATGGTAAATTCATCAGCTAAAAAACCTGTATCAGAATCAAAATAACTAGCGTATTTGATCGCCTCCTGTTCGTTTTTGCCGAAGTGATATTTATTTTTTCTCAGTGCTTCTATAATACTTCGAATGAAGTCAAATAGTGCATTACTGCCTCCTAAGAGTTGTGCGTTAGTTTCTGTTATAACTTTTTCGGGCGACTGCTTCCATTCGGCATACTTCCTAATAAGAAATTCGTTGGTTTGTTTTTTGCCTGTGTTTAATGCTCTTCGAGTTGCCTCCTGTTGCAGTTCCACCTGATGCTTATCCCACTTGTAGGGCAGCACTGCGCAGGCTAAAGCAGTTTCTCCGATGTCAGTGTTTGACTTGATTGTACGTAATTTTGGCATTAGTTCATTGTGCAATTGCTTATTTGACTCATTGTCGGAAGCATTCTCCTCTGCAATAGAAATGATTGTATGGGCAAGTTCTTTTTTTCCGTTAACATTATTTTTGTCGTGACATAAAAAAAACAAGCCTTTTATCAATTTAAACAAGCTCATGTAGTCAATAGGTTGTGACCTTTCCAGAAATGAATATCTTTTACTTGCTTTAGTTTTGCCGTTAAATATTATCTTTAGGTGTTCAGTTTCCAATTCTGGATAGTTGTGCTTTATAGTCATAGCTTCATTTGATAGATAGTCTGGCCATGATGCTAACATCTTGTCAATTT
>CAKMZU010000066.1:2419-6714 GCA_929200485.1 uncultured Gammaproteobacteria bacterium
CTTGGTAATGAACATCCTCAATATTTTGAGTGTTTTTGCTTTTTCCTGCGAAGAGATTTGCCGATAAAAATAAAAAAAGGACTGACGAAATTAATGGAAATAATGTTTTTGAATGCACAAGTTGTCCAAGTTGAATAAACTCTTTAAGTAGATTGACTTCGATATTTATAGTGAGTTCAGTTTATTCGTCTGAAACATAAGGTTAAAACCCCCCGTCTTTAGACGGGTAGGTTTAAGCTGGCAGTTAGCTTTATGATGTGGTCATGAAATCTCGCTATGGTTCACATACAAAGTACAAGATTGAGTACCACTTTGTTTGGGTAAGCAAGAACCGTTATCAGGTGTTAACAGGTGAGGTAAGCATAAGAGCTCGAGAGTTGATAAGGCAAATCTGTGAATATCTGGAAATAGATATACTGAGATGGGTAATCAGCAAGGATCATGTGCATTTACTGATATCAGCGCCACCTACATTATCGCCCTCGGAAATCATGAGGCAATTAAAGGTAGAACATCTACCAAGATGCTCCAGGAATTTCCGCATTTAAAAAAACGATATTGAGGGCAGCATTTTGGGGCAAGAGGGTATTTCTGTGTTACCGCTGGTGAGTTGACAAAAGAAATGATTAAAGAATATTTGGAGCATCATTTTGAGCGTAAGCCAAATGATGATTTCGATATTGAGTGACTGGGTGGTTTCGGCTTTAGCCGAAATGCTGGACTTTCAGTCCGCAATTTTTAACCCACCGTCTTTAGACGGTGGTTGTTAAGTTTGTTCTTGGTAGGTGGCATTATTTTTTGTTGTCGAAATTATTGGTCAGTAGATGGGGATATTAAATTGCTTGATTGTTGATGCGTTGATCACTGGTAATCATTAGTTAAGATTTTAAAATTGATCAAGAAAGCACCAGTTGAGGCGGTTTTTACAGATTTTACGGTGCTTTTTGTGCGCTTTGTTTGACAATTGCTTTTTTCACCCATAAGATTCGTCAACCTTTTTTTGTGTGCGATATTTTGTTGTTGACGTTCAGAAAAGTTACCCTTTGAGCTCAATAAATCAGCAAATATCGCTTGGTTGACCCATCATTAGTTAACCGAGGAGTTGGCACACAGTTGATGGTCTGGTAGCTGCCTGATGACTCTATTCTTTCTTGCTCCTTCTTTTTTTGAAAGAGCCATAAAGAGAGCAATGAAAAACGTCAGGCCACCCAATGTATGCCAGTCATGTCAGCAAAAGGGAGATGTTGAAACGCAAAGGGTTAGCTTTGCTGGCTCATGACAAACTCATGAGTACTGACGATAACAGCTAACACAAAAAAAGCATAACCCAGAGATAATTAGGAGCTAGTAATGACAGATAAGAAAGCCTCGCTACATATTGAGGGGCATGAAAATGTCGATTTTCCCATTTACGAAGGCACTGTTGGGCCTGATGTTATCGATGTAAGAAGTTTAACTGGAAAAGGCTTTTTTACTTACGATCCTGGCTTTGTTTCAACTGCGGCCTGCGAATCAAAAATCACTTATATCGATGGTAACCAAGGTATTTTGCTTCACCGAGGCTATCCTATTGATCAATTGGCGTCTGAATCTGATTATCTTGAAACTTGCTATTTATTATTAAATGGCGAATTGCCAAATAAAGAGCAAAAAGAAGAATTCGTCGAAACCATTCGTTATCACACCATGGTTCACGATCAAATTAATAACCTTTTCAGTGGTTTTCGCCGTGATGCGCATCCAATGGCGATCATGTGTGGTGTTGTCGGCGCGCTTTCTGCTTTTTATCACGATACCTTGGATATTTCTGATGAACGTCACCGTGAAATTGCGGCAATGCGCTTGATCGCTAAGATTCCTACTCTTGCGGCAATGAGCTATAAATATTCTATTGGTCAACCATTTATCTATCCGGATAACGAACTGGATTATTCTGCAAACTTCTTACATATGATGTTTGGTACACCATGTGAAAAGAGCAAAATTAGCCCTGTCCTTGCTAAAGCGATGGATCGAATTTTCTTATTGCATGCAGATCACGAACAAAATGCATCCACATCGACTGTGCGTTTGACAGGCTCTACTGGCGCAAACCCTTATGCGTGCATCGCAGCAGGTATCGCAGCACTTTGGGGTCCTTCTCACGGTGGCGCTAATGAAGCTGTACTAGAGATGCTTGAAGAGATTGGTGATGAGTCGCGCATCGATGAATTTGTTAATAAAGCAAAAGATAAGTCTGACCCATTCCGTTTGATGGGTTTTGGTCACCGAGTTTATAAAAACTTTGATCCTCGTGCTAAAGTGATGAAAGAAACGGCAGACGAAGTACTTAAAGAGTTGGGTCTTGAAGATGATCCGCTTCTTAAGATTGCCAAGCGCCTTGAGCAAATCGCACTTGAAGACCCTTACTTTGTCGAGAAGAAGCTTTACCCTAATGTAGACTTCTATTCAGGTATTATCCTTAAAGCGTTGGGTATCCCAACATCTATGTTTACGGTAATATTTGCTGTAGGCCGAACAGTTGGCTGGATTTCACACTGGAATGAAATGATCAGTGGTGACTACCGAATCGGTCGTCCTCGTCAATTATATACCGGTTCACCCAAGCGTGATTTTGTTAAAGTAGAAGACCGATAATTTCGTTTTCACTTTTCAAGTATAAAGAAAACCGCCAACCGGCGGTTTTCTTTTATTTGCAGACTTAAAAAAACCGCCGGTTGGCGGTTTTCTTTTAAATGCTTGAAATATTGTTTAGAAACTAAACTTCTACCATTTCAAAGTCGTATTTGCTGATGTTGCAATCTGGGCATTCCCAGTCTTCAGGTACGTCTTCCCATTTGGTGCCTGGCTCAATACCATCGTCTGGCCAGCCTTCAGCTTCATCATAAATAAAACCACAGATGACACATTCGTATTTTTTAAAATCACTCATGGCAAATCTCCTTTGGATAGCGCTTTGTTCTTTTTATGCGGCGGAATTATACTTGAATCAGGGTACGAAGTTAAGTTAAGTGCTTTTAAAAACCGAGGAACAAGGTCTTAAAATTCTGATTAATCAATATTTAAGTGCAGTTAAAAGCTTCGCTGCAAACATACCAAAAAACATTGCAATGATAAAAATCAGTGTATCCAATTGCCCATATACCAGTGCAGTTATTGCAGGCCCTGGACAGTAACCATATAAACCCCAGCCCAGACCGAATAGGCTTGCCCCGATGATTAGAGGTTTGTCTATTGCTGATGGGTGAGATGACATAAAGCTTCCTGATATCAAGGGCTTTTCTTTGCGCTTTAGAAGAAAGAAAGTGGGGATCACGACAGCAAGTGCGCTTGCCATTACTAACATTAATTGTGGATTCCAGCCTGAGAATGGTGAGAGGAACGCACGAATATTGCTTGGGTCAGTCATGCCTGATAGAACCAGACCTGAACCAAATAGTGCGCCGATAAGTAGTTGTATTAGTCTTTTCATAATATACCTAAAAAATTGATGGTTTCGGATGCAATTACCCCGGTTAACATAAAGATCAGTGTCGCTGTGATTGAGCGTTTGGATAATCGACCAATGCCACATATACCGTGCCCGCTTGTGCAGCCACTGCCTATCTGACTGCCTATGCCGACTAAGCTCCCTGAAATAATCACTAGCCAAAGCGGAGAAGAGGGGAGCTCAGGTGTTGGAATATGTAACAGCTGATGAGTTAAAAAGCCGCCTAAGACAAGACCTGTTAGAAATACCCAGGGCCACTTATCGGTAATGCTGAACTGTTTGATTTTACTGATTGCCTGAAAACTGATACCGCTAATCCCGGTAATCTTACCAAAAAGTGTATAAGCGAGGATTGCGGATAACCCAATTAACAAGCCGCCAGAAATTGAATAAATGGCTGTATTCATAATTATTCCTTAGGCTTTGATGCGTTAGTGGCTTCATTGCCGCAGTTCAGATTGGATGGCACCGCAATATGCATATATTCAGGGTCAGGGAGATTCAAATGGTTCATCATCGTTATAAATTCTTCTTTGTTTTTGTTGGCTAAACGCGGATTGTTAAGTTTTTCATGTCCAATGGTTGTATGATGTTTTCCGTTGTAGTCATGGCCAGGATAGACCAATGTGTCATCTGGTAAGGTTAAAATTTTATTATGCAGGCTGTCATAAAGTTTTTCTGCATCGCCATTTTGAAAATCTGTACGGCCCGTTCCGCCGATTAACAGTGTGTCTCCTGTAAAGATGACATTTTCAGCTGAAATATAAAAACAAAACGATTCGGCAGTATGACCCGGTGTGTGAAT
>CAKMZU010000066.1:6724-9517 GCA_929200485.1 uncultured Gammaproteobacteria bacterium
GTGTGAATGGCTCTGATTTCTATATCGCCAAGACGAATCATTTGATTATCAGTCAATCCAAAGTCAGCACAATCAACTTGCTGCGGAAGTCCTAGATAAGTTGCTGCATTTTTTCTTTCCTTTAATAAGCCAAGAGCTGTTATATGGTCAGCATGGATATGGGTATCTAGCGCAAATCGTAATGTCAGGTTTAACTGTTGAATGACTTTAAGATACACATCAATATCATCCTTAACAGGATCGATTAATAGGGCATCTCGACTGTTTTCATCAGCAATAAGATAGGTATAAGTACCGGTTTTTGTGTGGAAATATTGTTTGATGATCATATCATCACCCCCTAGAGTTCGCGTATTAATGTGGCTATGGCAATGGCTAGCATGAGTACAGAAAAGGTTTTTTGAAGTTTAGGGCCGGCAATATGTTGGCTGATTTGCGTGCCTGCCAGCATGCCAGCACTCCCTCCAATCCCTAAGCACATCAGCATTTCAAGGTTGGGTAGCGAGTTTGCGAGCGAAAAGCTGATAAACCCTGAAGTGCTGATCGTAGCAATAACAACCAGCGAGGTTGCCACCGCTTTTTTCATACTGATCCCTGTTAGATATAACAGTGTTGGCACGATCAGAAACCCCCCACCTACACCAAACAGCCCGGATAGAAGTCCTGTTAGCATGGCACCCAAGCTTAATGAAACAACACATTTTGGACTGATTTTAGAGGGTGAGTGATTTAAATAGCGACAGCTGGCTCTGTCTTCTAGATCAGGTAAGTTTTTTGTAGCACGAACAGATTTCGTATGATCCGGTTTTTTATTTGCCTGATGCCAAAGTCTTGTTGCAATAATCAATACCAGCAGGCTAAACCCGATTAATAAGTAACCTTCCTCGATAACTTGATTTAGCCAATTACCTCGCGGAGCGGTTATCATGCCCAGCGTTAAAAAAATGAATGCAGGCAGCCATTGAATTTGTCCAGAGCGAAATTTATTGATTGCCCCTATGCTTGCACTGATAGCGACTGCACCAAGGGAAAGACCAATGGCTTGATGCAGGGGGACATGCAATAGCAAAAGCAGTGGTACGGCAAATACTGAACCACCGGCACCTGTCAGGCCAAGAACCAGTCCAATTAATAATCCAATCAATAGTGTCATTGCTTTCTCCCTCCTGAATATTTTTTATAAGTCTGGGCAATAAATGTTCTTGAGTGTTTGAATGATCGCCTTGGGGGCATCCCCTTTGACTTCATAAAAAATGGTTTGTGCTGAACGATTTGTACTCACTAAGTCGGCTTTCCTTAAAGCAGCCAGATGCTGAGAGAGGGCGGATTGGGATAAAGAGACCTGAGCATTGATTTCATTGACTGACAGTGGTTTTGTGATCAGTAAACAAAGAATCATTAAGCGATTGGGATTGCTCATTGCTTTCAGTAATCCTGCCGCCTGCTCAGCATTTTCTGTCAATTGAGATAGATCGATTTGGGCATTATTTTTCGTCATTGTCTTAGGATATTCATTAATATTAGATAATACTAAATTAGAAGTATCTAATATTCAAGTGGATATCCCCTTTTATAGATACAATGATCAAATTATGAGACTCTTATCCTCCTCCCATTTTTTTGCGCTTACATTAAAGCGTGATATTTAATGCTCGACGTATCCTTTCAAGCACTTGCCATTTGAGGAGTCTGCGGATACCACGATAATCATTTGACCGATAAGATAATCCCTGACCGTCAATAATAACCAAATAATCAACAGGGTCGTTGCTTGGTGGATTTGGGTCTTTCCACCATTCTTGTTGGGCATCCACGGTCGAAATTAAGCTTTTGTTTTTGTATATTTCAGCCTTGCCTTCAAAATCACTGATCCAACGTAAGGTGACGCCCTTATCCGGCATAAGTTTTCTAAACGCTAAATCGCCAATTAGCGGTGGACTCTCCAATAACCAGAAAGGGTCAATGGGCAAGCCTAGCCAGCGCAAAATCGTTGGTGCAATGGCCGTTTGCGCAGGGTGGGAATAAATATGATTAAAATCGTCAATTTTGGTGAGCATCGGCTTGCTATATTCATCATTCAAAGGGCGATTGGTTCCGATAAATATGGTTTTTTCCTGAGTGGTTTGTTTTCTGTGTCCTCGTCCACTCTTTTCTCGGCCATGGTCAGTTGTTATTAATACCAGCCATTCAATGGATGTGCTTTGGTTTGATTTCTCAATCGCATCCAGCATTTTTCCTAATAATTCATCGGCGATAATCACCTGGTTTTTATAGTTTTCTCCGAATCCACTTTGATGGCCTATATGATCAATATCATCGATTTGAAGAAAAATAAAATTTGTTTCTTTTTGTATTTCCTCGATAACAGCGTCGGTCACTCTCTCATCGTTCAGGTTATTTTCAACGCGATCAACATGCGCCATATCGCGTTTAAAAAAAGCCGTATTCGGTTCGCTCCAGTGGATGATTGATGCCATAGTCAGCGATGGATTTAATTGATGTATTCGTCCAAAAATACTTGGGAAGTCCGCGCTGGCTTCTTTAGCACTATTGCTTTTAATTTTATGTTTGTTGGACCAAACGCCTGTCAGAATGGTCGCCCAGCCAGGGCCGCTCAGTGTTTTTTGCTCACTGGAAAAATTATCAAGCCCTCCTGTGTAGGCTTTTCTTATCATTAAACGGTCGAAGTTCGGTGTTGGGTGTTTTTCAATTTTTTCAAACTGCAATCCATCAATGCCAACTAATAAAACGTTTTTAATTATCGGTTTTAGGGGAGGTGCTTCTGTAATGGAT
>CAKMZU010000066.1:9527-12974 GCA_929200485.1 uncultured Gammaproteobacteria bacterium
ATTGTTCGGTAACAGTGACTTCATCATCACAAAGCGAATAACTGGCAATGTTAAAAAAAAGAAGAACGAACAAAAAATTTCTGGGACCATTGTGCATAGTAGACCTGTGCATTCCATTGAATGCATTAAGTCTACTCGCTTAACAGGGTTTTGTTATTCTATATAACCTAAAAGAATGTCGTTTTTATATCTCTTTCTATCAACTTAATGACTTTGTAATGACTTCGCTTAGATCTTTTGATAGCTGTTGTTCGGAAAGCCAGTTGATTTGCGCTTTCATTTTATTAGCCGGCTCATGAGCGAGTTTATTAAATCGTGTCAATGGGGCAACAAGCCGTGAGGCTATTTGTGGGTTAATTTGATCGATACGGTGCACCTCTTGTGCCAGCAACTCATAACCTAAGCCTGATGCTGCATGGAATGCCAATGTGTTAGTGCAAAAGCCACCTAGGAGGGCGCGAATTTTGTTCGGGTTTTTGGCATCATAGGCAGGGTGTGACCGTAGCTTGTGAATTAAATCAACCGTTTTTTCGCCAGGTATGGTTGATTGAATTTGAAGCCAGGCATTGACTACAAGGGATTCGTTTTGATAACGCTGATAGAAGTCGTCGAGCGCGTCCTGCGTTTGCTTTTGATCATAATCAAGATGGGCCATGGCTTGGAGCGCGGCGGATTCATCAGTCATATTAATCGCTTCATTAAATTGCTTGAGAGCTAAGCTACGGTGATTTTCTTTATTCGCTAAAAGACATAAAGAAAGTGCCTGATTTTTTAATGAGCGAGCAGCTATGGCCTCACCTGATAAATCTTGTCTGGCATTGGAATATTTTTCGTAAATGTTCGCTAAAAGTGGCTCCAGTGATTTTGCAAGAAATCGCTGTAATGCTTTTCGTTGTTCAAATACCGTCACTGGATCGGGTCGATCGAGAAGCTCAATGAGATAGTTTTCAGCAGGCAATACCAATATTTTGGCTAACACTGAAGGGTCAATGCTTTGTTGTTGGATGAGAGCTTCTAAGCTATCTAGAATGATTTGATTGTTTGATTCTTTACTAATCAGCGCTGTTTGAATTGACCGAATATATAGCTGCTGCATCGCATCAAATTGACTAAATCCATCGGTTTCTTTTTGGACAATTAACGCAAGGTCCTCATCAGAATAATCAAACGCTAGTTTAATGGGGGCAGAGAAGTTTCGTAAAAAACTAGGGGTTGGTTTAGTTTTCATGTCAGGAAAAGTCAGCGTGGTAATTTTTTCAGTTAAGGTGACCGTTTGTTCCGTCTGCTCCTCAACACGCATTAATCCATCCTTATCGACTAAGGCCATATCAATCGGAATGACCATGGGCTTTTTGTCTTTTTGGCCTGCAGTATCCGGTATGGTTTGCTCAAATGTGAGCTGATACTGTTGATTTGATGAATCATACTTTTCCAGTACTTTCACTTCTGGTGTGCCGGCTTGGGAATACCACAGTCTAAATTGAGCAAGATCCACATTGCCAGCTTCTTCCATGCATTGCACAAAGTCTTCGCAAGTGACGGCCTGGCCATCAAATCGTTCAAAATAAAGATCCGTTGCTGCTCTGAATTTCTCTTTGCCAAGGATGTTGGCCATCATGCGAACTATTTCTGCGCCTTTTTCATAGACGGTTAAGGTATAAAAGTTCGAAATTTCAACAAAGCTATCCGGTCGTACAGGATGAGACATAGGGCCTGAATCTTCAGTGAACTGAGACTGGCGCATTAAGCTGGCATCTTCGATGCGTTTAACAACACGGCTGTTTTGATCTGCCGAAAACTCAGAATCACGATAGACAGTAAAGCCTTCTTTCAGACTCAGTTGAAACCAGTCTCGGCAAGTGACTCGATTGCCAGACCAGTTATGGAAGTATTCGTGCGCCACAACGGCTTCAACTCTCTGAAAACCGGCATCCGTGGTGGTTTTAGGGTTCGCAAGTACACAGGAGGTATTAAAAATATTCAGCCCTTTGTTTTCCATCGCGCCCATATTAAAGTCATCAACAGCAACAATCATGAAAATATCCAGATCATATTCGCGCCCATAGACTTCTTCATCCCAGCGCATGGAGGCTTTCAACGAATTCATGGCATGATCGCATTTATCCAGATCTTTCTCTTCAACAAAAATCTGAAGTTTGATGTCACGACCAGAGCAGGTAGTAAAAGAGTCTTCAATGGATTGAAGATCGCCTGCAACTAATGCAAATAAATAGCAGGGTTTTTTGAACGGGTCATGCCAGGTGACTTTTCTGGTGCCTGCTTCAACAGTATCGGATACGCAGTTGCCATTAGAGAGCATGATGGGAAATTTGCCATCAGGAGCAATGATTGTGGTTTCAAACTCGCTCAATACATCGGGTCTATCCAGATAGTAGGTGATGCGTCTAAAACCTTCGGCTTCACACTGAGTACAATACATGCCGCGTGATCGATAGAGGCCCTCTAGTGCAAAGTTTTTTTCCGGCTCTATTTCAGTGGTGCACTCAAAGATAAAATCATCTGCCGGTGGATTCAAAATGGTTAAACACTCTGCGGTCAGCGAGTATTCTGAGGCGTCGAGCGCCGCCCCATTGATTTTTGCATTAATTAATCTCAGATTTTGACCATCAAGGATTAATGCTGAATGGCTTCCTGAGCTATGGGCCGGATTAGGTTTGAGGTGGAGTTTTGAGCTGACCTGAGTCACTTCATCTTGAAGTGTGAAAGTTAAATATGTCTTTTCAATCAGATAATGTGGTGGCTGGTAATCTTTTGCGTAGATAACATTTTCCATAAAAAATCTCTCTTAACGGATTGATAAATAAGATTTTAAATCACGAATAAAAACGCAGGGCGCAGCGTTTAACTCTCAGGGGTTTAAGAGAGCCACTTTATTGGACTGCTGTCATCCGTATGACAGGTTGACTTTTCAGTATCGACATAGCCTGTGCGCTCAGCGTCTTCCATGTTTTGCTCAATCTCAAACGCAATGACTGCCTGCAAGCTGAGTTCTCGTTGGTCATTGCTCAGTCGAGAGCCATCTTCCCATTTGCCGATTTCTACGGCTCGTTTAAGTTTTAAGTACGTGTCTTGATTCATGGACTGAATCATTTCTTTAAAGTTCATAAGGTTTAGCCAGAATATTTACTGCAACGACTTATTATAGAGAGTTATGCAAAGAATGGTAGAGAAGCTGATTATTGAGCGCTCTTCCTTGTTGATTGTATTTCAGCAGGTGAGCCCAATTGATAAATTGAAGCTCCACGAGTCCGGGAGCTATAACAAGCTGCATTTATGGTGTTTTTACTCATTTATTTTTTTCTAGAGGGCGTAGTGGATTAAATAAAGATGTATATTGTGGTTGTTGATGATTGGGTGGTGAGCTTTTAGAGCTGGAATCATAAAAAATGGATTCCTCAGAGCTTAAATAATCAAGTTCATCAAGTT
>CAKMZU010000067.1:0-1622 GCA_929200485.1 uncultured Gammaproteobacteria bacterium
AAAGATCCAGATCGCTTTTATTCTTAAATGTTTGTTTAGTTGGGGGAATTTTAATATTTTACATATTGTTTTATTTTCTGGAATGATATTTGGGGAAAGAAAATAGAGTAGAATGCGATTTATGCTATGTCTATTCCAATACTTGATAACCATTTATGTCACCTTGGTGTCCGCTCAAAATATAACAACACAGAGCCTCATTGTTTTGTTACTTGAAGAAAGTGTTAATTTAAAATAGTTAATCCATAGTCTTATATGAGTTAAAATATGTCTAAAAGTTTTATATAAATATACTATTGTCAGGTTAAGCAAAATCTAACTCAAAATCTTGCTGAAATTGACATGTTTCAAGGTTCGTTTTTTTCTGGCGTATCGATGAATAACTCCAACAAAGAACAGCGATTAGTTATCGCTTTGGAAAGTTTTATACCTTTTCGCTTGAAGTAAATAGTGTTGTCAAACTCTCTAAAAATACCTTAGAGGCAAAGTCATTAAATAAGAGGATGAGTAACTATCAATCCGTTGTTTATCAGTATGAAAAGTTCGATGTGATAAAAATTGACGGATTTTTCTTTATTTGTATCTGGTGGATTCACTAAAATTCCCTCGCTTTTTTAGCCATTAATAATGACTTCAGGCTTTATCAACCCTCTGTTCTTATCAAGGCTCGGTTTATAGCGGTACAAGTCTTTTAAAAAGGCAGAAAAATATAAAATCATAATAAAAGAAAAAGGGAAGGGACCTATGATTGCAACTTGCTTGTTGAGGTCAACATTGTTTCTGGCATTTAACCCTGTCGCAATAGAAACTAGCACTGCTCCCCATAAGGTGGCCTCAAAAAGTATGCTAGTGAAGGTCTAGCTTTGCTGTAAATATAAGAGAAAAATAGATTATGTCTCTAATAAAAGCGGACAGTACGTGCTCAAAATTCGCGCTAATATGGCGACTAAAAGTATTTAAATGCAAGATTTTTCTTAGTTGAGGTGGAGCAGTCTTCATGTGTTAAGTTAATTGTGAGTACTCAGTGGGGTAGATTTAAAGAGAGCTTCTACAGAAACACACTAAATATTAGCTCATTATCACTTGGCTTTTTTATAAAAAGGGTTTGAAAGCCAAGCTGGGCTGGTTTCCCAGTCGAAGGTTCTCGGGCGAGCATGGCCTCCATCAAATCTTTTTTGGGCTTTCAGCGGATTAATTTCAGGAGTAGACAGAACAGCTCTGATGCGGTAATTAGGGATACGTTTTACGGCTATTTCCTGCTCGTCATTATAGGTAAACTGGTTTTTGTTATGGTTTTTGAGCCACAGGCTACTATCAATACTCTCTATGTCATCGGTTTTTTCAATGACGTATATATATTCCTGACCTTTATTGTCAATTAAAAATTTTGCTGTTATTTCGAGCGATTTAGTTGTTGGAATGTACGCACTTTCACTACCGCCAAATTGATAGAGATTATGTTTCAAGAGATCCAAATTATTGCCTTTGGGTGAAAACCCATACTTGAAAATATCTTCAGGGGGGCGGCTATCTGCTCTAAATACATATTGAATGTTATCATTATCAGGCTGGAAAAATTTAACATCTTTTAGATCGCTGGGTTTGAATGCCACTTTCAAATG
>CAKMZU010000067.1:1632-2479 GCA_929200485.1 uncultured Gammaproteobacteria bacterium
AAATCATCTGTCGATAATTGTTCAAGATTTTGAGTGTAATTTAATCCGTACTTGGCTTCCAAATCGTTTTTGAGTTTGTCTTTGTTCGCATTATTTAAAATATAAGGAAAGTAGTGATTAAGTGTTTCGTAGTCGTTTTTAGTAAAGCGCTCGATTTGATTTATCCATTGATCACCATAAGTTCTTTGCAAACGTATAATAAATCGAGCCTTTTGTTCGCGATTATTTGCGAAATGCAGCGGCGGAGGACTTTGGTCAGCAATAGGCTCTTTACCTGTTTTAAATTTATATAAGGCAAAAAGTTTATCTTGTTCTTCATTGGTGAATCGATTGCTTTGTAAAATCCAGTATTCAATGTCTCTACCGTATTTTTTCATAAAGTAGTTTTCGAGTTCACCCATATTATTCGTTAATGCTTTTTTGTTTGGATTTAAAAATTGTTCATTTTCGTTATAAATTTTTATATCTTCAAGTGAAAAAAGTGGAATATTTTTAATGAAATCATTACCGTATTTATTTTTAAAATAATGAGTTAGATAAGTTTTATCTTGGCTTGTTAATTCTTTAAGTAAGGATCTGCTTAGATCTTTTAAAGGATAGTTTGATTATCAACAAGCGACTTGATTGACTGCTTGAGCGTTTGTTTCTCTTCAGCTGAAAGTTCGGATTGCCGAATTAATAGGTTTTTGCCGTATTTTGTTGCTAATTGTCTGGCATCTTTTACCTCTTTAGGTTGGTCAGCTAAAAGGGCAGCCTTATATTTATTGAAGAGCGCTTTATCATTATCAGTGCCTTTGGTGTTTAGTGCTGAGAAGTCGGGGTTGTATTTTTTTGCAAGGTATAATTT
>CAKMZU010000067.1:2551-12897 GCA_929200485.1 uncultured Gammaproteobacteria bacterium
AAATCGAGGCGAATCGCCTTATTGGTTTGCGTGTCAATAAACAGATTGTCGTACGCTAAACCGACAACATCCCAGTTTGCCAGCCATGCATCGACAACGAATCCTTTTGTGATATCTGGATAGGTTTTTAGTAGGTTGGGGTCGCTGGCATTTATCTGTGCAGTTTCAATAAGTCGGCTTCTAACCGCAGCGTTCTGGGTGGTACCGAATTGTTGTTTTGTTTTTTCATCCAGTGCCATAAACTCATAATTCATAGCATTAATGCCTGCCAATTGATAAAGCTTCGACGCCAATACCTCATTATTTGCCCGATCTTGCGTTTGGGGTTTGATGTACCAATTGACCCCTTCATCATCCTGATAGACACCACCTTCCTGAGTTCCTTGTTGACCTGCAACCTTTTTCCATGTGGTTGTTGGTTTTGGTGTTTGAGGATCAGGTGTTTGAGGATCAGGTGTTTGAGTGTTAGATGTTACTGGATTAACAGGGTTTGGAACAACTGCCGATGGGGATTTGGGCTTTAAAAAATAGATGCCCGTAAATAAAAGCGCGGCTGCACCGGCAATGCCGACTGATCCGATAATCCACTTTTTCTTGTCATCATTATCGTCATTGCGTTTTTTTTTTTTTGATTGGAGTGAAATGTTTTTATCCTCAGCAGTGTTTGTGACGCGGCTAGTGTCTCGCATAAAGAGTTCTAAATGATCTGAAACAAATACAGTGCCCTGGATGCTTCCTGTTAATCGAAATTGAAATAAAGACAGGTCAGGGTAATAAGTGTTAATGGCAGATTGCATCTCATCGATAGTGGAAAATATGGATGTTGTCTGGATTGTGTTGCGATACGTTTTTAATGCGATGTGCAGTGGGGTGACTAATTTCAGGGTTTCTATATTGACATTAATGGTGATATTGCTCGAGAGATCTTTGATTAAAATTTCTGCGTGTTCATCAAATTGATTCAGGGGTATTTCAATATCAGCATTGCTCTGGATGATTTTGAAGTCCCCTGAGGCTATGTCACCCTTTGGTTGTATGTCGATTTGAATGGCATTTTTGGCGCTATTTTCTGTTAAGCTGTTATCGATAAATTGATGATCAAGCGGGATAAATGTAACGCCCGACTCTTCGCCTTTGAATATGCCGGTAAAGCGGATTAAATCACCGGGTTTAAATGATTCGGTTAAGCTGTTATCTATAGCGATGGTACCTGCGTAGAAGTTTTTTGCATCTTTTCCGTCAATGCTTAGGGGCAGAAGGATCACATTTTCATTGGCATCAAGAATAGTCTCGGCAATTAATTCGGTTGCCAGTATTGCAATGGCGTTTGTTTCAAGTGCATCATCAATAGCAAATTCGATTAATTGCCCGGGTTTGAGTTTTTGTACATCTATCTTGTTATTTTCATCCGATTCAATGGCTGGTAATGGTAATTCGTCTATAAAGGCCAAGGTGCCATCAGGTTCACGGATATGCCCAGAGAAGGCAATCCCGTTCATAGTTGGGATGATTTGTCCTGAGTGATGTGAACGGTGAGCCACATTTAATGATTCAGCGTACAGTGCATTATTTTCGTCTAAACCTAATAGCAACTGGGCAAATTGACCGTTGAGCAAGCTGGTGTCTGAAGAGCCTTCAACAGGTGTGCCGTCTATATAAATCGAAGGGATTGGCACAGACAGTTCTATCTTGTCGGCCAAGAGCGTCACCAGATGCTTTTCGGAACGGATGATTTTGGTGTTTATAGTGGTGGTCGAGAGGTTTTGAACAGCAATGTCCGGGTGGAAAATAAAACTGCCTTGCTCTTGGGTGGATGGTATTAGGCTCTCGTTTAAAAAAAAGTCCAATGAGATGAAGCGACTTTTTTCCGATTCGATGATGAGCGGCTTTTGGAAAGAGAGCGCTATCGATTGATATCTCATATCCTGAGAAATTTTTGCTCCTTCTGAGTCTACGAGCTGAGGAAAATCCCAGTGACCTGCTATGGGGTCATATTCATCTTGTATTTTAAAAAGACTGGCTTGGGTGTCGGTATAATCGAGGTTAAGTTGTAACCCGATATATTGCCCTTCAGGTATCGATAAGCCTGAAAGGAAATGACTTCCCCTGACGGCGAGGTCTATGGATTGCTCGATAACAAAAGGATGTGTTTGACCCGAGTTATCAATCAGATCAATACGTTGAATTTTTACCGGTAAGCTGGATAAAAGGCCAGGCGCATTTTGATAATTAATAAATAAAAAGCCTTGCTGATCGTTAGCTTTTTGCGTCTTATTACAGGCGGTGGCGAGGAGTAGAAACGAAAAAAATAAAAAACAGCCTGATAGCCATTTGATTGCTCGCATTTTTCATACCGATTACATTTGTAATAACTATTAAATGTAGTCAAAGTAAGAAAAAATGCCTTTGATGAAAGGGGGGGCGTTAAGATAATTTGGCTTTTACAAAATCACTATGGCGGATATAGAGTAAATCACTGATTTTTCGAATCCGGTGTTCTTCGTATTGATCAAGTTTATGGTCGGCATAGGCAATCTTCCATAGGCCTTTAATTAATTCACATCGTTCCTCGTAATTGAAATGGTTGTTAATCAATCGAGTGAATTGATATAAGTCCTGCGCATCATCACTGGCATCTTTCGCCAGATTAATCAGCGTCTCGGCATGGTTTTCGTTTAGCTTTAAGAAGTTCTGTAAAAAGCTTTGAAGTGCTTCTTCTTCAACAGGGCTAATACTTCCATCTGACAACATGACTTCAACTAAAAGGGCGGCAACCGCAACCTGATCGGACGCTTCTTTGGGTTGCTCGGATGTTGAGATGTGTGTATCGAAAAACGCTTTGATGGCATTAAGCATGACTTACTCTCTCATTCATTGTTAAGAAGGAACGATGGCGCTACTTGGTCTTTCAAGTTCCTTCTTTAAGGCAATAAGTAATGCATTTATGGCATCAGTATCATCGGCAAAGTGAGCTAAGGCATCGGCATTTTTGTCATAAATATCAAGGGGAATTTTGCCTTGATTAGCCGCCTTCTCAAAGTAGGGTAAAATACTCATAACCTTTTGCCGGATGATACCTTTTTCCAAAGGATGTTGACTGCCTTCAGCATAATATTTAAAGATGGATAAGGTGAAAAGTCGCACCAGAATGGTTTCTGGCGTTTCTTTTTTTACCAATCCCTCAATGATATGCTGAAGCATCAAAGGATCCAGCAAATGGTCAATGGCAATTGACTCTGAAAGCACAGGAATTAACGGCTGGATGCTGGCAATATCAATTTGATTAAATTCAGCATCTGGCAGTGTGGCTTTGGCCTTGCCTAAAATGGCAATGGCCAATTGTTTAAACATCGGTGCTTGGCTAGTCATCAAGCAGATGCCTCTGCATTTTTTGTCATTGATGCTTTTTCACTAGACGCTGCGTGCTGTGCCGCTCTTCGACCAGAAAAGACACAATCAGCAATGGATAAACCGCTGACATAACCACTCGATGCGATACCGACAGCCGTTCGGCCAATCGCATATAAGCCCTCGATAGGGTTATCCTGCTCATTCATGACTAACCCTGATGCCTCATCTACGACTAAACCACCAAGGGTTAACGATGGGCAAGGCACATAAAAATAGTCATAAGAGGCATTAATGGCATAATAAGGGCCGTTGCCATCAATGGGTTGAACAAAATCTTTTGGCTTGCCTAATGGATCAGGTTGGTCGCTCACTGCCATTTGGTTGTAGTCATTGATGGTGTTGTCAAGATTGTCTGGGCTGATGCCGAGTTTGCCGGCAAGTTCAGATAAGGAGTTAGCTTTTTTGCAATCCAGCCAAAGGAAAAAATAACCTAAAAGCACATGAAACCATAAGCCTTTTTTAATGGTTAAATCTTTATAAGCTGCTTTATAGAGAGGTTCATTTAAGATGACGTACGCTTTACCGTCATGGTCTTTCATCATGTATTCGCCAACTTTTGCACCATAGAGCATTTCGTTGCAGATACGCTCACCCGACGGGCCAACCATAACACCTTTAGCGAAAGACGCAGGTGGGTTGATAAAGCGCCAGGCGGAGATGTTGTCCATTTCCCGGGTTTTTGCACCAAGATCTACAGCAAGATTAATACCCGAACCATCATCCGTTAATGTCCCCAACGGGCTGCCGCCTAGATAATCTGGGGCATGTTCTTTTACCATGGATTGGTTCATATAAAAACCACCGGTGGCTAGCACAACGCCCTTATTGGCTTTGATGTAGATACTCTCACCCATTCCTTTTTCTATTTTTTCGCAGATACTTGCCAACAAGTTAAACATGGGCGGCCAAAACAAAGCGATGTAGCGAAGAATGATTTGAAGGTGCCCCATGAGTTTGTGACTTAAGCGACCTAAAATGCTGGATTTAACCTGAGTGGCTTTGATGCCAATGACTTTGCCTTCACTATCTTTTAAAAGGCTAACAAGCTTGGTATCTTCAAGTACTGGGATGCCGCGCGTTCGAACGGCATTTTTTAATGGCTGGTAAATGGCTTTGCCTGAAATGCCGGGTCGTCGGCCTCGATGCCCGCGTGCGGCTGGGGTGGCATCATCGTTAAAGGGAGGAAAAGATTCATTACCTGAATAATAAAAGAAATAATGATCTGGCGGATAAGAGGTTTTAAATGGACAGTAGCTGGCTTCAAAGGGCACGCCGTTAGCTTCCATAAAATCAAAATTTTCAACACTTTGATCGCAGAAGGTTTTTAAGGTCTCATCTTTAACGACGCCTCGGACTTCATGTTTGAGGTAGTTGAACATGTTTTCAGGGGTATCTTCAACACCGGCTTCTTTTTGGATACGGGTGCCGCCTCCAGCATAATAAATGCCGCCTGAAATGTTAGTCGCACCACCGCCTGAGAAACGGTCGATAACCAGTGTTGATAGTCCTTGGTCATGCGCTTCAATGGCGGCTGTAGCCCCTGCACCACCAAAGCCTGCAATAAGTAAATCGGTTTCCTGGTCAAAATGGAAAGAGTCAGGGTCAATGGTCATCGACTTTTCGATTTCAGGTGTCCGGAAGCGTATTTTATCGATCAGTTTAGTCAGCATAAGCATCATTTATTATGTTGGTCGAGACGATATTTTGGCATAGAAAGCGTAGCAAGCAAATGTTAAATGAACATTGTCTAATGTTTAAAGTAAAAAACCCGCTGAAGACGTTTTTTCACAATTCACTGCCATGCATAAATCGTCCAATGATTTTTTATCTACGCCTGATCAAATATTTTGTTAGGGTTGAATAGATTGTGTGGGTCAAAACTTTTTTTTATCTGTTTCATCAAGGTTATTTCCTCAGCACTTCGCGTGTATGAGAGATATTCCTTCTTGATCAAGCCGATGCCATGTTCGGCGGATATACTGCCATGAAAACGCGCGACAATTGCATAGATAGCTTTACTCAATGTATTGCACTGACTAAGAAACTCGGTTTCTTCAAGTGACGCAGGCTTAAGGAGATTGAGGTGCACATTACCATCACCGATATGGCCAAACCAGATAGTCTCAAACTCAGGGTGTTGTGCATTGATCAAGGTCTCTAGCGCGTTGAGGCAGTCAGGTGTTTTTGAAATAACCGTTGAAATATCATATTTATACGTTGCCCCAATTGAGATTGATTCAGCAATCCCTTCTCGTAACTGCCAAAGGCTTTTATTTTGAGAAAGGTTTTGACTCATGATGCCATCAAGCCCCCACCCTTTATTCAAACATTCGTCAAATAATTCATAAGCCACGGTATTACTGTTTTTGGAAACATCTTCGAACTCCAGAAGGATATAATAACTCGCAGGTGTGTCCAGAGGGTATTGTAAGTTCTGATGCTGGGTGACTTTCTCTAACGCTTTGTCAGAAAAAAATTCAAATGCAGTAAGGTCCAGGTTATTTTGAAATGTATCCAACACATGCATGATGTCGGAAAAGTTATGAACACCCATAACCATGACTTGAAGGTCATCCGGTTTTTGGGTTAAACGCATAACCGCTTCAACAATAAACCCCAACGTACCTTCTGCACCAATAAATAACTGACGTAAGTCGTAGCCGGTATTGTTTTTTTGTAGGCCATGGTTTAAGTCCAGTATGTCTCCCTGGCCTGTAACCACCGTCAGGCCAGCTACCCATTGTCTCGTCATGCCGTATTTCATCACTTTGATGCCACCGGCATTAGTGCTAATGTTGCCGCCAATCTGACTGGAGCCGGAAGATGCAAAATCGACGGGATAATAAAGATCATGTTCATCAGCAAATTTTTGGAGTTCGGCTGTAATGACCCCCGCCTGACATTTAACTGTACGAGAGAAGGCATCAAATTCAACAATCTTGTTCATTTTATCAAAGGAAACCACCAATTCCTTGTTGATTGCTACAGCACCGCCTGATAAACCCGTGCGACCGCCGGAAGGAACTAAGGGTATTTTTTCAATAATGGCTAGTTTGACAATTGCCTGTACCTGCCCGATTGATGTTGGAAAAACGATTGCCAAAGGGTCGGGTGTGTACGCGCAAGTCCAATCCCGACCAAAGGTTTGTAAGGAGTCATGATCGGTTTTAATATGATCTTTGCCAAGAATGTTGACCAGTTGATCGTGAAGCTTTTCTGATAAATACGATTTTTGTTTCATAAAAGTAATTAAAACAACCGAAGGGTATTGAAGGCTTTTTTAAACATCCCATTGATTGACAAGAAACTAACGGTAATGTTCATTCCGCAAAGGATTAGGGGTGGTTTTTGTGAGAAGGTTTTTCAGGCATAAGTTTATTGGTAAATGTTCATCATCACCCCCTGCTATGCATGGGATGATGACTTTTTTGTATATTAGAGAATGTTAGGTTACTAACGGTATTCTTTAATCATTTCTTCAGATAATAGCCATAGTTTTTCAGCAAGTGCTTTATCAGCTGCGTAAGGCATAAAGCCGCCATTGACATTCTCTTTGGCTGCAACAGCGATCTGACAGTCTTCAAGATAGATCCCTCCTTTATCAGCAAGTGCTGGGTGGCAGGCAGCCCAAACACTGGTTGCCGCGCCTTGCGGAATGGTTTTGAAACTTCCCATATCGGCACCTGTTTTCGCAAGATCTTCAATATCATCATTGGTTAAGTGTCTGGCAAGATCTGTTGCTATCATTCCCGGGTGTACGGAAAAGGCTCTTATTCCTTCTTGAGCGTAACGTTCATCAAACCCAACAGAGAAAAGTGCATTTGCTGTTTTTGATTCCCCGTAGGCTTGCCATTTTTCATAATCGCGCGTCTCATAATTTGGATCTTCAAAATTAACCGGTGCTATTTTGTGGCCTGCTGAGCTTAGTGTAATAACTCTGGCATTTTTAGCATTTTTTAAAGCGGTTAACAGGCTGGTTGTTAATAGAAAATGGCCTAAGTGGTTTGTACCAAACTGTGCTTCAAAACCTTGTTTTGTTCTCTCCAGGGGACAAGCCATAATACCCGCATTATTTATCAGGCAGTCTATTTTTTCATGCGTATCAAGAATAGCTTTCACGCCTTGGTGAATGCTTTGCAGGTCAGATAGATCTATCACATAACACGTTACTTTGTTAATACCTTCATTATTCAAATACGTCGATGCTGCATCTAATTTATCTGCATTTCTGGCAATTAGTAGGAGTTCTCCACCTTTCATGCCAATGGCTCTTGCTGTTTCCAGGCCTAAACCACCAGTTGCGCCAGTGATGGCATAGGTTTTTCCTGTTAAATCCAAATTTTCTAAAACGTCATCTGAGGTAGATTCCTCTGTAAAAATTTCCTGTTGCATAATTGCCTCTGTCGTTATTAGTTAGCAGTTGATTGATGAATGTGAGGTTGAGAAACTATCGTTTATTCGTTCAATACGTCCAGAGGGGGGATTCTTTATTGATTTGATGAAGACCGCCCTGTTGAAGGGATAATAACACTTGATGAAGGATTGGGAAGTGTTGTTCTTATCGAAGAAGTTACCATTAATAAATCGAATAATGGGAAGTTAGTTCACTTGAGTAGCATGTCAATATGTCGTGTGCTGGGGAACTATATAACAGTTTATGTATCAATATCGAAATTACGGATTAAATGAAATCCATCCTATGTCGCCCTCCTAATGACAATCATATTTACAAGAGGTTTAAATTAGACCAGTGAAACCAGTATTTGTATTTTTTTTAACAATCTTTATATCCAGTGCCTTGTTTTCAGGTATCTCGTATTCGGGTAATAAAACGCTCACTGAGGCTATAGCTGAAATTAATGGTTCCCCGATAATATCTCTTGAGCGTCTAGATGAACTTAATGCAGTAGAGATAAATAGACCTTTTTATCCAGTAGAGATAAATAGACCTTTTTATCTGAAGTTGGGCATGGTGGAGGACGAAGTTGGTTGTGTGTGCTTCGGAAACATCACTGAACTTGCAGAGAAGGAAAGAGGTGGAGCAATAAAATATAACCCAGATACGTTACGTCCTTTACTTACTGAAGAGAAAGAAAAAATAAGTTGTGAAGAATTAATTAAAAGGTCTCCAGAAGAGGTAAGCCAATACGCAACTTCTGCGGCCGTTGCTTTTTCTGACGATTTTATGGAACAACACGGAAGCGATTTTTCAGACTATGATAAAGGTTATCTTTCCAACAAGTTTATCCTCGGCAGTTTGGTTTATATGGCACTTAATTGCAAACGACCGAAAAATAAAGATGCTGCTTTAAAGTTGGTTGATAAATTTGAAGCAGGCGTAAGGGAAGCAGAATATAATAAATTACTGCCTACAGCTAGCGAAGCCCCAGGATTTTGTTCGAGAATAAGCATGGCATTTATGCGACTTTTCGAAAAAATATAAACTCACTTATCACCCTTTAGAAAACGCTCGCGTATTTGGTATTGTATCAATACCTCGTACAGATTTTATGAACTAATTTTTTAAAAAACAATCATAGGATCTCATTGCCACGATTATGTAGTTATCAATATGCTAAAAAACGTATATACAACGATTTTTTATATGATATCCATGATTATGCTAGCACACTACCAAACGTGCCATTCTATGACTCGTCAGCAAGCAGCTGATTTCGCAGTCAGAGTTGTCAAGATTTTGCAGCATCATTTTCCTCGCGATACTCCCCGACAGCGCGCAGCATCAGAACAAATTATGCGGGATTGTTACGAGAACAAATTGCCGGATGATTTTTTCACAACGAAAACTCAACAACAAATTGTTGCTCACTATTTACAGCGCCATCTGCGCGCAAAATACCGTCCTGCCTCCCTTAGCGATCAAGATATAAGAAGAGCTGTAAGCATATCTGCATCACAAATTTAACCGCAAACACACGGAGACCGAAGCGGTCCGCGAGGTGCGCAATGTTTAAAGCGATGGTGAGCGTGTTTTAGCTAAAGCGTCTAGATGAACTTAATGCAGTAAAGATAAAGAGACCTATTCATCCGCCGCCGTCCTTTGACGATGTTAGTTCTTTTCACTCCAGCTACGCTGCTAACCTTGCACATCAGAATAGAGATGAAGAAATAACATATGACCGAGTTACGTTACGTCCTTTACTTACTGAAGAGGAAGAAAAAATAAGTTGTAAAGAATTAATTAAAAGGTCTCCAAAAGAGGTAAGCCAATACGCAACTGCTGAGGTCGTTGCTTTTTCTGACGATGTTATGGAACAACACGAAAGCGATTTTTCAAAATATGATAAAGGTTATCTTTCTAACAAGTTTATCCTCGGCGGTTTGGTTTATATGGCACTTAATTGCAAACGACCGAAAAATAAAGATGCTGCTTTAAAGTTGGTTGATAAATTTGAAGCAGGCGTAAGAGGAGGGGTAGAAGATAATAAATTACTGCCTACAGCTAGCGAAACTCCAGGACGTTGTTCGAGAATGAGGATGACATTTATGCGACTTTACAAAAAAATAAAAACTCACGAATAATAGGGCTAACATTTTTCTTTTGAAAAAACTTAATTTTCGAACGGTCTCTCAGGAGGCCTGGCAGGTAGCCAGAAGAAATTTTCAAGTTGGTGAGCATTGCCATAAGCCTGTCAAGGCGTGGATTGAAAATGAGAGAGTAAAGCCATGAGAAAGGGATGATTCCAATCAATAAATGTTAAATGAAAATATAAACAGGGAAGCGCAAGAAGATTTGGTGTAAAGGGATCAACCTCAATGGTAATAAAAAGTCCATTGATGATATCCATTAATCTCACTCCCAGCATGGCCGACTATTTGGTTTACTGGGGAACTATATAATTGTTTATATATCAATAACCAATACTTCGGACACTTCTACGCAGCGATCACTCCGAAATTACTCATCTCATCAT
>CAKMZU010000068.1 GCA_929200485.1 uncultured Gammaproteobacteria bacterium
CGGATTAAATGAAATCCATCCTATGTCGCCCTCCTAATGACAATCATATTTACAAAAGGTTTAAATTAGACCAATGAAACAAGTATTTGTATTCTTTTTAACAATCTTTTTATCGAATGCCTTGTTTTCAGGTATCTCGTATTCAGGGAATAAAACGCTCACTGAGGTCATAGCTGAAATTAATGGTTTCCCGATAACATGCCTTAAGGATCTAAATGAACTTAATGCAGTAGAGATTGTAACTCCAAGCTCCGAAGGCGTGCTTTACAGGCTTGAAACCATGAGCATTGCATCTCTCGGTGGACAAAGACAATTTCACCCAATAACTTTTCTTCCTTTTCTTACTGAAGAACAAAAAAAAATAAGTTGTGAAGAATTAATTACAAAGTCCCCAGAAGAGATAAGCCAGTACGCAGGTGCTGGGGTGGTTGCTTATCCTGACGCTATTGTGGAAAACCCAACTAGGGATTTGTTGAAATATAATAAAGATGATCTTTCCAACAAGAATCTCCTCGGCAATTTGGTTTATATGGCACTTAATTGCAAACGACCGAAAAATAAAGATGCTGCTTTAAGGTTTCTTGGTAAATTTGAAGCAGGCGTAAGAGGAGTAGAAGATAATAAATTACTGCCTACAGCTAGCGAAGACCGAGGATGTTGTTCGAGAATGAGAATGGCATTTATGCGACTTTTCGGAACAATAAAAACTCACGAATCATAGGGTTAAAATTTTTCTTGTGAAAAAACTTAATTTTCGAACGGTCTCCCAGAAGGCCTGGCAGGCAGCCAGAAGAAATTTTCAAGTTGGTGAGCATTGCCATAAGCCTGTCAAGGCGTGGATTCACTATTTGCTCATCAGGTGACTGAAAATTATACTTCGGCCGTGGTTGAAGATCCTGCCAACTGGACTATTGATGCTGAAAAATATCAGAAACATGCAAAGGGTATTGCTCAGCTTGCAAAATCCTAAGATTGTAAAATCCGAAGTTTGCAGAAATCAAAGGCGAATCAACGCATCTGGATTAGTGTTAGCAGGCTCTACAAGTGGCCCCCTCTGTAACTGAGCGTGCTTGGCTAATGCTCGTTTGACCACAGGTTAGTCCGCTTCTCTACAGGAAGGTACATTTTATCAGTAGAAGTGATATCGAATGCGTCGTAGAAGGCTTCTATGTTAGAGAGTGGCCCGTTGGTTCTCCATTTCGGTGGGGAGTGTGGGTCAGTATGTATCCTTTTGCTTAAGCTTTCGTCAGTTTGCTTGATTGCCCAAGCTTGTGCCCAAGACAGAAAAAATCGTTGCTCCGGGGTAAATCCATGAAAGGATTTCTTCTCCTTGTTTTTTTGCGACAGTCGGAAGGCTTTAAGTGCGATGGAAACGCCAGTCAGATCGCCAATATTTTCTCCAAGTGTCAGCTCCCCATTCACAGGCAAATTATTTAAAACGGTATACCGACTATATTGCTCAACTAATTTATGAGCTTTTTGATTGTACGCCTCTTCGTCTTTTTTTGTCCACCAGTCATTAAGGTTACCAAGGCTATCAGTTTTTCGCCCTTGGTCGTCAAAAGCATGCCCCATTTCATGGCCAATAATGGCCCCGATGGCTCCATAATTTGAGGCGTCTTCAGCATCTATATCAAATATTGGAGGCTGAAGGATCGCTGCGGTAAAAAGAATTTTTCTGCCGGCTGGATCATAGTATGCATTGGTGATTTGAGGGGGGATTAGCCATTTCCATTCTTGTATGGGCTGGCCTAGCAAGGCTAAATCTTTCCGGAGATGGAATTCTCTGGCGCGGAAAATATTTCCTATTAAATCATTGGGTTGAATGGATAATTCTCGGAAGTCAGTCCATTGATCAGGGTAGCCTATTTGTACCATAAGGCTGTCTAGTTTTTGTTTGGCTTTAATTTTGGTTGGCTCGGACATCCAACCCAGCTCAGTAAAGCTTTGTTTAAACGCTTCTTTTATCGCTTCAACGATGGAAAGTACTTTTTGTTTTTTTTCTTCTGAGAAGAAATGTTTGACATAAAGCTTACCCACTAACTCGCCGATTTCATTATTTAATAGCTGAACTGCTCTTTCGTTTCTGGGTTTTTGCTGGTTTTGACCGGCTAAAACCTGACCGTAGAACATATGATGTTTTTCTGAAAATGCTTCAGATAAATAAGGCGCGTATGCTCGTAAGGTTTGCAGGTTAAGGTAGGTTTTCCATTGGTTGATATCAGTGTTGTTGCTTAATTTAACGACATGTCTCAAGTAATCAGGTTGTCCAATAATGATTTTTTTAGGTATTGGGATGTCGAGTTGACTAAAAAAAGCTTTTAGAAGGGAGGCAGGGATTATCTCTTCAATATTGTTTGTATTGAAAGGGTTATACCGTTGTTCTACATCTCTGTTGCGTACTTTATCCCAATGCTTGTTAGCCAGTTCAGTTTCTATTTTATAAGTGATTTTTGCCTTCTGTTTGACATGATCTTCTTTATTGGCTTTGAATAGATCAACAATCAGCTGCTTGTAGCCTTTAATGATGGGTTTGAAGTTTTTTTCGTCGAAATAGTAATCTCTGTCAGGCAATCCGATACCACTTTGAGAGAAATACAATGCATAGTTTGAAGCGTCTTTTTTATCGACGTCCACAAAAATCAAAAAGGGCGTTGTGATTCCAAGTAATGTCGCTTTTGCGAAAAAAGCCCAAAGGCTTTCGGGGGAATTAATGGATGAAATCTCGTTTAAAACAACAGCGAGAGGTGTGCTGTCTTTTTTGTCAGTGAGCGTTTCATTCATGAAAGATTGATAGAAACTCAAAATTTGCTTTTCTTCATCTGTAAGCTTTGATTCTAACGCTAAACTTTCAATAAGGGTCTTGAGTTCAAGTCGAGTTTTATCCCTTAAATCATACAATGAACCAACAATGACTTTATCTTTTGGGATTGATGCTTGAGAAAGCCAGGCGCCATTAGCGAACTGATGAAAATCGTTCTGCGGCAGTGTATTTTTATCTAGCCAATCAATATGAATAATTGTTTCAGCTGCGTTTAATGATTGAGCGTTAATGGTCATCAGCATTGCCAGTAAAATAGAATGCAACGCTGTTGTCATAAAAAATCTTTTCATCGAAGTTTATCCAGTTGCCGTATCATCAGTCAGTTTGGGCTGCTTGGTGAGGTTCAAGCCTGCCAATACGATTAAGTTAAACGCTAAGCCGGCAATCCAAACATACTATTATTTATAAGCGGCAGAGGTGACGTAAATATAAAAAGACCAAAAATACCAGCAAGTGCCTTTAGCATGTCATTGAATCCAGGTTATTGAATTGTTGTCAGGTGGAAACCACAGGAGAATAGTTTGCAGAGCTTAACTTCTCTATCTCAGACCAGAATCGTCGATCTATTTTTCAGAGGAGGATTCTAGGAGACCGTCCGAGAACAGACTGTTCGGCCTAAATTCCAGATAAGCGGCTAAATTCTTCGCCAAATTCCTTTAAATAGGCTGGCTATTCGCAGGAATTTCCCAAAAAATTTATCTCACTTCTTTGAAATTTATGCTCGACCGCAATTCTCGGACGCCCTCCCAGGGACACTGATCATAAGGTTTCTCATGAATCACTAGCATTAAGATCATCAATTCTCATGAAAGTTCTTGAAGAAAAATTGTCAGACTAGACTATTCTTTTTGTGAGGCAATTCTCAGTTTGGGGTGATTGTGAACAGAGAGATGAAATGGTTGATTGAAGCGGGCGTGTATTTTTCGTTAACCCTTGCCCTCTCTTTATTGATCTTTTTTTTCTAAAGCAAGATTTGGCTACTTTTAATGGCTTATTTTTAGTTAACAGATTCATCGAAATTTCATCTAATCCTCTCTTTGTTTTTGACAGCTTTTTCAGCGCGATTTCAATTTCATTAATGAGAGTTTGTGATTTTATTGAGATTAGTCATGCAAGCCGGCTTGCTTTCTTATAAAATACGGCGCTTTTTAACAGGGTGAAAGGTGTTGAGCGAGTTTGTTGTAGGTCAGCGTTGGATCAGTCATACAGAATCAAGCTTGGGGCTGGGGGTTGTGGTTGCCGTTCAGGATCGGCGCGTGGCCATACAGTTTCCAGCAGTCGATGAAGAACGAGTCTATGCAATGGACTCAGCCCCATTAAGCCGTATTGCCTATAAAACAGGGGATAAGGTCAATAGTAAACACGAACACGACTTATTGATTCTTGATACCTTTGAAAATAATGGGCTGATGTTTTATAAAGTTCAGAATGCTGGATTAGAAGAAGGTATTTTGCCTGAGGCAGATTTGGATGCCATTGTGCACTTTTCAAGCCCACTGGAGAGAATAACATCAGGTCAGGTAGACCCGTTAAAGTTCTATCAATTACGTGCCAAAACGCATCAGGTACTTGCGAATTATCAGCATTCAGATGTTCTGGGTTTGCTTGGGCCGCGTGTTCAACTTTTGCCTCATCAACTTTATATTGCCAATCAAGTCAGTAAACGATCGAATCCAAGAGTCTTGTTGGCAGATGAAGTGGGCCTCGGTAAAACCATCGAAGCAGGCCTTATCATCCATCAGAAAATAATGGCAGGGACGGCAAACAGGGTACTGATATTAGTCCCCGATAGTCTACTCCATCAATGGCTGGTTGAAATGCTAAGACGTTTTAACCTGGCATTTTCAGTATTGGATGAAGCGCTCTGCGATGCGATGGCAAGTGAGCAGACCAATCCATTTGATACACGTCAGCTAATCCTTACCCCCCTGTCTTTTCTTGTGGATAATCCAACCAAATTCAATCAGGCGCTGGCTTGTGACTGGGATTTATTGGTTGTTGATGAAGCGCACCATCTGCAGTGGGAAGAAAATAACCCAAGCACTGCTTATCAGCGTGTAGAAGCATTGGCAGAAGTCGCCAAGGGTGTGTTGTTGTTAACAGCGACACCAGAACAGTTGGGTGTCGAGAGTCACTTTGCACGGCTGCGTTTGCTTGATCCTAACCGTTATTTTGACCTTAACACCTTTATTGAAGAAGAGACGAAATTTCAATCCGTTAACCAACTGGTTGATGAATGCCTTTCTTTATCAGAGGGTGACCCATTACCAGAAAAGCTAACAAGCTATCTTGGTGCAGATGAAATGCTGGAGCTGCAAAGCAAGATGGATAGTGACCAGTTTGATGAGGCAAAAGAGCAGGTGATTGACGCGCTGTTGGATCGCCATGGCACTGGCCGCGTTTTATTTCGTAATACCCGACAAGCTGTTGAAGGTTTCCCTAAGCGAGTCTTGATTAAACACCCGATTAAAGGCTCACTCTTACACTCTGATGATATTGAATCTGAGGAATTATTCCGGGCTGAGTCCTATTTCGGTGATGATTGGCTGACACACGATGCGAGAGTTGCATGGTTAGTGAATTTGTTGAAAACGGATTTGAGTGACCAAAAGGTATTGTTGATTTGTCAGCATAGAGATACCGCAATGCAGCTTGAGAATTTCCTAAGCACGCGCAAGGGTATTCGGTCAGCGGTGTTCCATGAAGGCTTAAGTTTGATTAATCGTGATAGAGCGGCTGCTTATTTTGCAAGCTCAGAAGATGCAGCCCAGATCCTGATTTGTTCAGAGATTGGCAGTGAAGGTCGAAACTTTCAGTTTGCCAGCCATTTGGTGATGTTTGATTTGCCTGCAAATCCTGATCTTTTAGAGCAACGAATTGGGCGATTAGACCGTTTAGGGCAAAAATCCGATGTGACTATTCATGTGCCCTTTTACGAAGATTCGCCAATGGCTAGATGGTTATCCTGGCTACATGAAGGTGTCAATGCATTTGAGCAGACCTGTGTGATCGGGCAAACCCTTTATGAGGAAGTAAAAGAGCAACTGGCACCACTTTTAATTGAATCGGATGCTGAGGCTTTTGAAGGCCTTCTATCTCAAACGCAAACGAAAGCGGCTGAATTAAGAGAAGCGCTTCAGGTTGGGCGTAAGAAATTACTGGAATTAAACCCCTGCAGACCGTTGCAAGCAGAAGCGGTGATTGATCAATTGGTTGAGGCTGAGCAACGTAAAGAGCTTGAAGATTATCTGGAACAGTTAACGGACCAATTAGGCATTGAAATTGAAGCGCAGGATAGTCACTCAATTATTATGCGCCCCAGTGAAAATATGCGCTGTGGCTTGTTACCTGGTATGCGTGATGAAGGGGCAACCTATACCTTTTCAAGAGATAATGCACTCAGCCGTGATGATCTTGGCTTTTTAACCTGGGAACACCCAACCGTTAAAGCGGGTATGGAGCATGTATTATCCAGTGAGCATGGTAATACCTGTGTTGCCACGGTTTCTCTAAAGCCATTACCTCCGGGTACGCTTCTGGTAGAAACCCGATTTAAACTTAATACCATTGCCGATAAATCCCTGCAAATTGAGCGGTTTTTGCCCATCGATCAGCCACGATTTTTAATTAATCAGGATGGAAAAGACTTTAGTCATATCTTGACGGAAGAAAAGCTGGAGCCGCTACTTAAGAAATTGCCATTAGCCAAAGGCAAAGCGGTGGTCAAACAAACGCAAAGTCTCCTTGAAGAGCTGGTCGCCAAGTCGTCTGAGTTGGCGAAAGCGCAACTGTCAGATATTCAACAGGTTGCTTTAGAAGCTGCCACGCAATATCAACAGATTGAAATTAATCGATTAAAGGCACTGGCAGCCGTTAATCCAGGTATTCGAGAAGATGAAATTCAAACGCTTGAAGCTCAGCTTGATAAAATGACCACCAGCTTGAGTCAATCAGATTTGATGCTGGATTCATTGCGACTGGTTTTGGCGATTTAAATTCTTTTCGAAAGTTTAAGCAAACAATTGGCACTTCCCCCGAGCAGGTTGTTTGCGATCTGTATTCGCCCTTGGGACTTGGCTGTCATCTTTGTATTGACGCCTCAATCTATGACGGCGGTTCAGTGGCTGGTGGTATTTCCTGACTTTTTTCAGGTGCCGTTTTGTCGCTGAATACCTTTTTTTTCAGCTTGTTCCCTAAAGACGAGGCTTGGTCATATCTCTTTTGGGCTTGTTTGGGATAGTTTATTGCTAAAGCAACGCCCCCAGCTACGGCCGCCGCAATGACGATTCCAAAGCCGAATAACCCCATCTTAACTTTGGCATCGGCAGGGGGCTGAAAACATAGGACGCTTGCGATGATTACCGGGAGTAATAATCTTTTCATGGTGCAATTTTCGATGTAAATAAGCTGTTTAGAGTCTTTCAAGGTGGGTGGGTTCGATTATTTTTATAAAATGACTAATTGTTCACTCACTACATTCGCGCATCCGACTGTAGCCGTTTGCAAAGGGTGAATGAACCTGATTCAATGCCTAGTAGATCAGGTTAAATTGATTGCTGGGTAGATATTGCATTCAAAACCGCCCTTCGAAACGCTCAGTGCGCGTGGATTGTCTGCTCTTTTATACATCCTGAGCTTGTCGAAGGATGTTTGAATCATGCGGCAAGCAGATTGACCTAACGTACTGCGAGGCTATCTGAGAAAAGCTGCGTAGATAAAACAATAATAAAAACCAACACTAAACGATCAAATAACACTCATGAACGTGCTGATTTGCCACAATGCTTACCAGATTTATGGTGGTGAAGACTATGTGGTCTCCGCAGAAAAAGCATTGCTCGAACAATATGGCCATAAGGTTTCTTTATGGACGGTCACTAATGATGCGATCACAGGTTTGTTGGGTAAGGTCAAGGCAGGGCTGAGCGCTAGCTATAATAAGCAATCAAAACAAACCCTGAAGCAGTTGCTAGACAAGGATCGACCGGATGTTGTGCATGTGCATAACTTTTTTCCTTTGATGTCACCTTCTATTTTTGATGCTTGTCAGGAAATGGGCGTGCCTGTTGTGCAAACCTTGCATAATTTCCGATTGTTTTGCGCGAAGGGTACATTAAATCGTGATGGGCAGTACTGTGATCAGTGTTTAAACAAATCGCCTTATCAAGCCGTTAAATATGGTTGTTACCGAGATTCAAAGCTTCAGACTATACCAGTTGCCAGGATGATTGATAAACACAGGCAGGAGAAGACCTTCGTTGACAAGGTTGATCGATTCATTGCGCTGACGGCGTTTTCACAATCAAAATTTGTGCAATACGGTATACCTTCTGAAAAACTGGTGATTAAACCCAATTTCTTAAAATCTGAACGAGCCCCGACACCGCTGTCGATGCGAGATATTCCGGCACTATATGTTGGGCGATTAAGTGAAGAGAAGGGAATTGATACGCTAATCAAAATGTCTGAAAAGCTTCCCTTCCCTCTTAAAGTACTCGGTGCAGGACCATTGCAATCCGCAATTGAGAAAGCGAAAAATATTGATTATTTAGGTGTGGCTGATCACGAAGGTGTTTTGGAAACGCTAAGCCGAGCGCGAGTGCTAATTTTGCCGTCTATTTGCCCGGAGAGTGGGCTTGCTCTGTCGGTAAAAGAAGCCATGATGATGGGGGCTGCTGTAGTTGTTAGTGATATAGGTTCGCTCGGTGAAGTGGTTCAACATGAAGTGACAGGTTTGAAAGCTGCAGTGAATGATGTTGATGAATTTGTAGAAAACATTACTCGATTGGTTGCAGATGACTCACTATGGCAATCTGTGAGTGATGCAGCTGTGGAGTTTGCTAACGAAAACTACACCCCTGAAAAAAATATTGAGCAGCTACTGGCCATTTACCAAGGAGTGATTGATGAGAAAGCGTAGCACCGTACTGAGTATGCAGGTTGATCAGGTGACGATGCCAATCTTTCTTGATCGTGTGAGAGGCTGGGCAAGCGATTCGATTGGGCGTTATGTCTGCGTCTCAAATGTGCATATGTGCATTGAGTGTGTCAATGATGATGGTTTTCAAACGGTTGTAAATAACGCAGATACAGTTGTGGCGGATGGTCGCCCGATCTTCTGGGCACAAAAACTGCTAGGTGCAAAAGAATCAGAACAGCTTCGCGGCTATGACATAACGTTAGCTTTGTGCGAGCTTGCTGAAAAAGAAGGATTAAAAGTGGGGTTCTACGGCTCAAGCCAGAATGTTTTGGATGCGATGCAATTAGAGCTTAAGCGTCGTTTCCCTCTGCTTGATATGGTCTATGCCTGTTCGCCGCCTTTTCGAGAATTAACCATCGATGAAACACAGAAGATACAAGGCGACATTAATGAGTCAGATTGTGATTTATTATTTGTAGGTTTAGGCTGCCCAAAGCAAGAGCGATGGATGAGTGAGAATAAAACTGCACTGAATTGCACCATGTTTGGTGTGGGTGCAGTTTTTGACTTTTTGGCTGGAAATAAAGATCATGCGCCACGATGGATGCAGCAAACGGGGTTAGAATGGCTCTTTCGATTATTGACTGAACCTAAAAGGCTCTGGCGCCGATATCTGACAACAAATCCAAAGTTTGTAGCTCTTTTAGCTGGGCAATTAATTAAACAATCATTAAGGCGTTAAATGAAGAAAGTCGCACTGATTACAGGTATTACGGGACAGGATGGATCATACCTTGCTGAATTTCTGTTAGAGAAAGGCTATGAGGTGCACGGCATTAAGCGTCGTGCGTCGTCATTTAATACCGAGCGGATTGATCACCTTTATCAAGACCTTCATCAACCTGATGTTCGTATGACCCTGCACTATGGTGATCTGAGCGATACGTCTAATCTGGTTCGCTTAATAAAAGATATTGAGCCGGATGAAATTTATAATCTGGCTGCGCAAAGTCATGTGGCGGTCAGCTTTGAATCGCCAGAATATACGGCAGATATTGATGCTATTGGTACGTTACGTTTATTGGAAGCGATTCGTTTATTGGGGTTTGAGAAGCAAACACGATTTTACCAGGCCTCTACTTCTGAGCTTTATGGCTTGGTTCAGGAAGTGCCTCAAAAAGAAAGTACGCCATTTTATCCACGTTCACCTTATGGTGTGGCTAAACTCTATGCCTATTGGATTTGTGTTAATTATCGCGAAGCTTATGGCATGTATGCTTGTAACGGTATTTTGTTTAACCATGAATCATCTCGCCGAGGCGAAACCTTTGTGACTCGCAAGATTACCCGCGGAGCAGCCAATGTCACTTTAGGCATTGATGAGTGCCTTTATATGGGAAATCTGGATGCCAAGCGAGACTGGGGGCATGCCAAAGATTATGTTGAGGCGCAGTGGTTAATGTTACAGCAAACACAGGCACAAGATTTTGTCATTGCAACCGGTGAACAGCGAAGTGTTCGAGAATTCCTTGAGTTAGCTTTTGCGGGCGTGGGTGTTACCTTAAGATTTGAAGGCGAAGGTGTTGAAGAAGTAGGTATTGTGGAGCGTCTTGCATCAACCGCATTAGTTGATATGGATGAGCAAAAAATTCAAGTTGGGCAAACCATTGTAAAAATCGATCCCAAGTATTATCGCCCTGCTGAAGTGGAAAGCTTATTAGGGGATCCATCCAAAGCGAAACGCGAATTAGGTTGGTCACCAAAAACCACGTTGCAGACAATGGTTGATGAGATGATTGCTTACGATGTTGATCAGGCAAAACGCCATTTGTTACTTGAGAGAAAAGGGTTTCAGGTCAACACTGTAAAAGAATAAAGTCTATTTGGATAATGATGAATAAAGATAAGAAAATTTTTATTGCAGGCAGCCGGGGAATGGTAGGCTCTGCAATTCAGCACAGGCTCCAGCAATCGGGTTTTACCAATCTGTTAACTGCAAGCCGAGCTGAGTTGGACTTAACCTGTCAGCAAAATGTGGCTGACTGGATGGCGGCCAATAAACCCGATGTCGTTATCATAGCAGCGGCTAAAGTTGGTGGCATTCATGCGAATAACACATACCCTGCTCAGTTTATCTACGAAAACCTGATGATTGAATCGAACCTGATCCATGAGGCTTACGTACAGGGATGTGAACAGTTAATTCTATTAGGGAGCTCTTGTATTTACCCTAAATTTGCCAAACAGCCCATGAATGAATCGGAGCTTCTGAAAGGTGCATTGGAGCCAACCAATGAGGCATATGCAGTCGCTAAAATTGCCGGGATTAAATTGTGCGAATCTTACAATCGTCAATATGGCTGCGATTTTCGCTCATTAATGCCCACCAATTTATATGGGCCTAATGACAATTATCACCCAGATAATTCCCATGTGATCCCTGCTATGCTGCAGCGCTTCCATGAGGCGAAAATTGCCAATGATAAATCTGTCACCGTTTGGGGGACGGGTACACCGAAACGCGAATTTCTTTATGTGGATGATTTGGCAGCGGCTTGCGAGCATGTGATGTTAATAGATAAAGCAGAATTAAATGGCATTGTGGAACCGATGCAGAGTCATATTAATGTCGGAACGGGGCAGGATGTCACTATCAGAGAACTGGCTGAAACCATTAAGGCAGTCGTTGGTTTTGAAGGCGAACTGATTTTTGATACGGATAAACCTGATGGCACACCGAGGAAATTATTGGATGTCTCATTGATTCATTCGTTAGGGTGGAAGGCTCAGGCAGGATTAAAAGAAGGTTTGACCAAGGCTTACGATTGGTTTTTGGAAAATGACCTAAGAAAAAAATAAGCAATCATTGTTGAGCGTTTGATTGAGATAGACGCTTGGCGCTGGAAGATAAAATAATAATCAAGGCAAGACGTGACACAAACAGGATTCATAAGAAGCCATCAATGGCTGGTTAGCCTTTGTCAGCGGCTGTTTGATCAGGGCATTATATTTGCGGCATTAATGCTTGCGATTGTACTCCGAGATTTGCCTGTCAATATGGCTGATCGAGGGTATTTACTCGCGGCTATTTTGGCCGGTGCCTGCTTCTATGTGTTTGCCATTCATTTAAAATTGTACCAGTCCTATCGAACGGTCAGTCTTGCAAAACCACTTGGCGTGTTGTTGCAAGTATGGTTTCTAACGGTCGTTGCGTTAGTGATGTTATCGTTTGCATTGAAATCCAGTGCCTATTTCTCTCGAATTGTCATGGGATTGTGGTTGATTATCACGCCCGCAATGATGATTCTCTCGAGAGTTCTCATTCGTGAATGTTTAAAACGTCTTAGAATTGACGGTAGAAATTCCAGAAAATTGGTGGTTGCCGGATGGAGTGATCGAGCGGCACTGTTGATTGAAGAGCTCAATAAAAACCCCTGGATGGGCTATCGTGTGGAAGGGTGCTTTGATGAAAAACCGCCTGCTGCTGATGTAGACTATTTAGGCAATCTTGAAGCCTTGGTGTATAGCGCCCGAGATAATACCTATGATGCGATTTACATTGCCTTGCCAATGGAATCCTCTGAGTCGATACGTCACCTGATTAAACGGTTAAGTAATAGCTCCACCCCTGTGTATTATTTGCCCGATTTGTTTGTCAGTCATTTGATGGGTGGCAAAATTGCTTACGTGGGTGATATGCCTGCGGTGAGTATCTACGGTAATCCTTATGAAGCAGGTGGTGCAATCCTTAAGCGTCTGGAAGATGTACTGCTTTCTGCGCTGATTTTATTGCTCATTAGCCCGTTGATGTTGATTATTTCCTTGTTGATTAAGCTCACGTCAAAGGGGCCTGTTATCTTTAAGCAAAAACGTTACGGTCTCGCAGGCAATGCCATTGAAGTTTATAAATTTCGAACCATGTTTTTGCATGATGATTCAGGAGTCGCTCAGGCC
>CAKMZU010000069.1:0-3089 GCA_929200485.1 uncultured Gammaproteobacteria bacterium
TTCTGCATACCACTGCTGCCCACCCAGTTGAAAATAACTGCCTAAAAAAGGCAAGGCAGAACGCCTTAAAATCGTTAATTGATAGTCACTCGGTACTGTTCGTGCATGACTACCATACTGAAATTCCAGATTTTCAAAATATTCTGCCAAGCCTTCATTGAGCCAGGTTGGCGACCGCCCAAAGGCTTGATGATTAATGGCATGAACGGCTTCATGGCGAATCACTGAATACATGCGCTTTTGGCTATGGGCTGTAAATACACTTGCCTCACGAAGTCGACCGATATAAAAGCCACCGGCATTTCCCATCGTCGGCGCAACTATTTTTTTGTACGCGTTGAATGCATGTTTTTCATCAAAAAGACGTAACTTAAGCAAAATAGGGTCAACATTCGTTATCGACAGATCTTTAATGAGAATACGGTAAATCGTATTCACATCACGGATAATTCGATCGCGTGCAAAAGCCGGCAATTGGGCTTTATCGCTATTGAGATCTAATGAAAACTTATCTGAAGATTTTACGTGCTGCGATTGAAGTTTCGTGACGGTTTTTTCTCTTGGCGCCTGATCACTAAAATGAACTTTTCCATTCGCATCTCTCCATTGGTAAATCGTTTGTTTTGCAATGTTAGCCGCAGACTTTCGGCTGCAACTTGAATGGATATGATTCGCAGCATTATGAAAACCACTTTCTTTCGTGGTTGAGTGAAGGTGCTTTACATTTCTCTGTGACTCGCCAACTGGCGTTGCGGAAATCTCAGGTATCTTACCCGCTTTATCGACCAGATCAGGGATATCAATCTGAATTTGATCAGCTTGTTTTTCATTCAAAAAATGACTAATAAATGATTTGAAACGTTCGATATCCACAGGGCTCATTGCACGCCAAGTTATGCCAACACTCAAAGCAACAAGTAACAACAAAACAGCTATTGATAATAATGCTCTAGTCACTAAGGATTTCCATTTTTTTCCCCATTGTAAACAGCAAAAAACAGCCGAGCTATTGAACTTACTCACGCCTAAGCGAATCTGAGAAACAAGTAGAAAAATTCTTGTTAACAATAATGCCAGGGAGCACATATGAAAATTCAAATATCTCGATTTACCCCTCATCAAACCGCAAAAGTTTTAGCCGTGATGACAGCTATAACTTCATTTATTTTTTTTCTTCCGATAAGCCTTTTAATGGTTATTGTCATAATCCGAGGCGAAAACACTGGCACAGCCATGGCCATTGGCACAATGATAGGACTTAGCCTCATCACCCCAATCATTCAAGGGTTATTTATTTACATTTTTATTCGTTTTAGTCTCTGGCTTTATAATAAATTATCTAAGAGAATAGGCGGCATTGAGTTTGAATATAGTGAACACCACTAAAATAAGTATAAAATGAAGATACTCCTTTTCGGCGCAACGGGCTTCTTAGGCAGCCACGTTGCTGAGCAACTCATTCTTGCAGGTTTCAAGCCAACTTGCATAGTTAGAAATGGAAGCAATACGCAGTTTTTACAACAAATCCATGCGCAAATTTTATCAATCAACTTTGATGATCTAACGGTTTTAAAAGACACCATCATTTCTGATTCCATTGTCATTAACTGCATCGCTGATACACGCACACATGCCAGTTACGAACAAAAAAAACCGGTTGAAATTGAGCTGACAAAATCGCTTTTTCAAATAGCTTCGTTAAAAAAAGCTAAACGTTTTATTCAATTGAGTACAGTCATGGTCTATGGGTTTAGCCGCCCACCCACGCCTATAAATGAAGAGTATCCAACCACACCAAGCTTTATTTATAACCAAATCGCTATTGACCGGGAAAACACACTCCTGAGTGAAGCCAAAAATTCAAACACTGCGCTTATTATTTTAAGACCCAGTAACGTCATAGGAAAAAGGGATACGTCTTTTTTACCCAGCTTTGTCATGGCGCATAAATTCAAGCTTTTTCCTGCACTTGATGGTGGAAACCATCACTTTTCCTGTATCGATGCAAGAGATGTAGGACGTGCAATAACACATCTGTTAAGCATCCCTGTCAATCAATCTGAAATCTTTTTAACAAAAGGCTATGATTTGACCTGGCTTGCTTTAAAAACCAGCCTGGATAATTATTTTGGTCACTCTTCTTTTGTCTTTAATCTGCCAAAAGGAATAACAAAATTTTTCGCTGCCCTTTTTGAAAAGCTGTACCCCTATGGTTCACACCCGCCATTAACGCGTTTTGACGTTGCCGTACTCAGCACAGACACCCTTTTTGATGATACCAGGATCCGTGCATCAGGGTTTGCACCTAAATACACAATTGAAGATTCAATTAAATCAACTATCGAGTCATTGAGAGGTTGAACGATGCAATGCCATTCATTGATTGATGCCCTACCCATTCATCCGATGATAACTTTACTTTAATATAATAGACTATATGCTGAACTCTTATAAAATAAGCCTATCTATAAACAATCAACCCAATGTTCACTGAGTCTCTAAAGCATGGCACTAATAGAATATAAAGAAAATGATCACCCCCAAAATTGGCAAGGAGTTCGAGTCGTTGTTAATGGTGCGAGTGGTATTTATCAACAAAAATATTTCAGCTACTTCAACGCAAAAACCAAAAAACTTTTTCCCAAAAGTAAAATACTAAAAATTAAAAAAGAAGCAGAAAAAATACATAAAAAATGGAAGCTTGAAGCACAAATAGATAAAGAATTAAAAAATAAAATTTTTACCTGGAAATTTTACATCGAAAGGAAAGCCAACAGACAACCCTCAGCAAAAATATCTATAGGCTTTGATAAACAAATTGATGGTAAACGTCTTTCGCACAACGCGACATTAAACGGCACACTAACATCCTTTGATAAGTCCTGGAAAAAAGTTTTATCTAAATATATAGAAAAATGTAATCCACCATCAGAAAAAATAGAACAAATTCAAGCTAGCAAACCCAGCTTCAAAGAATTGAACAACGCAAGATTAGCCTTTAACCGAACTAGTGAAATAAAATTTACCGCCAAGCAATTAAGAGCTTGTTTCCCTGAAGACTAACAGCCTCAAAGGGATTAATGAAACCC
>CAKMZU010000069.1:3099-4522 GCA_929200485.1 uncultured Gammaproteobacteria bacterium
CCACTAAACGAGTTATAGACTACATTATTTATTTGTAGAAGATATGACTCGTTGAGCAATTCTCTCGGCTATTATTTTTGCACCCAACTTCGTTGGCTCAGGTATTCCCGGCCCTCCTCGATGCTCATCAGCAAAGTCAGATAAATCAATAAATCCATCGAAAGCCGAATGCTTAACCGTTTTCTCTAATGCAGGATTCATATACTTATGTAAGAAGGTTAACCCTCTATAGGCAAGCTTACTACCTCTTGCCATACGCATTGTTGGCGAATATGGGTATATGTAATAAACCCCGACAGCACCTTGCTCTTTATAGAATTTGGCAAGCTTGGCTAAATTATTACAAATTCTATAGGGGTTTAAATTATGTATAAGCCCAACATCATTCCCACCCAAGCTGATAAAAACGATGCTGCCTTTGATATCTGAAGTGACATCCACTTGCACTTGACCATCTGCTTGACGATGATGATATTTTTTAAACCTTGATGAGCCCGCACCATCCGAATCATAAGGAATACCCAACGTATCTCTTTTCTCCGCGTATCTTGAGTCTATGATGACTCTCTCATTGTTTTTTATTGCTTGGTATACCGTTTCTGTACTTGCTTCTTCAGCCGATCTGTCATCAACAATTATCCCCTGCTCTGCCAATAGTTTTTTAAGCACTTCACCGGTTGTGTCTTTTTCGACATCATTCCAAAATGCATTATCCAAGGTCGAGTCACCGATTAATATGACGCGCTTTGGCACCATCTCTCCTGAAAACTCACCCTCTATCCCCTTCGATTTATTACGTTTTCTATCAACCAGTATTTTTGCACCAATGCCGATTGCTGCCAGTAAAGTAACTGACGATGTCACGATCAATACTTTCTTATACTTATTCAAAGCCTGCGCATGAAGCGATGTTAATAACAAACCGGAACAGATTAATAATACAAAACAAAAAGACGAGGGCATTTTTGTTGGCATCAAATTTACCTGAAACTATTAAAATCAAAGACATCATAAGAGTCCGATGAATACATTTAGTTTCTTTTTTTAATAAGCAAACATTGATACCCATCCAAGAATAGGATGAACTTACCAACAAAAAGTGGAGACTAATAAGAAACCATTGTGAATTCTAAAATAGTTGTTCGCATCAATGCTTTTTCCAAAGAACCTGCCCCCATATACTCAATTAACCTCGCTTCCTTTTAAATCCAGATATTTAACCCTATTGATCTGTGCACACTTAAGCATTATCGTTGCCAGCAATTATTTGGTGCAATTTCCTTTCACACTTGTGGGCTTTCATACCACTTTAGGCACATTTACCTTTCCGCTGACATTTGTCATTACCGATTTAACTGTCAGACTCTTTGGCGCAAGCAGCGCGAGAAAAATAATTGCGTGGGTATTACTCCCTACGCTATTT
>CAKMZU010000069.1:4532-5397 GCA_929200485.1 uncultured Gammaproteobacteria bacterium
TTCCAATGGTCATTACCAGGGGCTTCAGCCATTAACACGCTTTGATATTTTTTATGCAAGAATTGTCTTAGGCAGCTTTTTTGCCTACATGACTGGGCAGTTTTTGGATATTGTTGTTTTCAATCGACTAAGGCAATTAAGACAATGGTGGATAGCTCCCGCCTGCTCAACTCTATTTGGAAATGTTATCGATACCTTTATCTTTTTTAGCGTCGCTTTTTATAAAAGCAGGCATAATTTTTTAGCGGATTACTGGATGGATATTGCACTGATGGATTTTTGCTGGAAGCTGATCGTCAGCATCCTTTTATTCCTGCCTGTTTATGGGGCACTGTTAAACTATTTATTAAAAACATCTATGGTAAACAGCCATCAAGCATTCGCTGAACAGCGGATGAAAAAAAAGCACGCTATGCGTGCTTTTTTAAGGGATTAAGTCAGTGACTTGGCCAATGGAATGAGGCGAATTGGCTTAGGTTAATGGGTAGTGAGCCGGATAAGGCAATTGAGCGACACCAGAATCAACCGCTGCTTTTGCAACTGCCGCCGAAACATCACCCAATAGGCGTGAATCCATAGGCTTAGGAATAATATACTTCTTGCCATATTCCAAATGATCTTCATCACTGGCATCAATAACTTCTTGGGTCACAGGCTTTTTAGCCAGCTCTGCGATTGCATGAACCGCTGCCACTTTCATTGATTCGTTGATCACTTTCGCGCGAACATCTAAAGCGCCACGGAAGATAAATGGGAAACCTAGAACATTGTTCACCTGATTTGGATGATCAGAACGCCCAGTTGCCATAATGACATCATCACGGGTTTCAAGTGCTAATGCCGGATTGATCTCAGGATCAGGATT
>CAKMZU010000069.1:5407-7589 GCA_929200485.1 uncultured Gammaproteobacteria bacterium
CGCCATTGATGCAAGCATTTGAGGAGACAAAAGGTTCGCACCTGACAAACCAACAAACACATCTGCATCTTTACAGGCATCTTCAAGCGTACGCTTATCTGTGTTGTTTGCAAACTCCGCCTTATATTCATTAATGCCGTCACGGCCTTCATGAATCACGCCTTTACGGTCCAGCATAAAGATATTCTCTTTTTTAGCACCGCAACTTACCAATAAACGCATACAAGCAATGGCAGCAGCACCAGCACCTAAACAAACAATGCGCGCCTCACTTAATTGCTTGCCTTGAATATCAAGCGCATTCAACATACCCGCAGCCGTCACAATCGCTGTACCATGTTGATCGTCATGGAATACTGGGATATCACACTGTTCAATCAATGCCTTTTCAATTTCAAAACACTCTGGCGCTTTAATATCTTCAAGATTAATTCCACCAAACGTTAGCGCAATACGTGAAACCGTATCGATGAAAGCTTGTGGCGATTCTGCATCGACCTCGATATCAATCGAATCAATGTTAGCAAAGCGCTTAAATAACAGGCTTTTACCTTCCATCACTGGCTTAGAGGCTAATGGACCAAGATCACCCAACCCCAAAATAGCTGAACCGTTAGTGATAACTGCAACCAAATTACCTTTTGCTGTATATTTATAAGCAAGCTCTGGATCTTCAGCGATAGCTTTTACTGGCTCTGCGACTCCCGGGCTATAAGCCAGGGCTAAATGTTGCTGAGTTTCAGCTGGGGTAGTCAATGAGACCGCTATTTTCCCAGGCGTTGGCTCAGCATGATAGTCGAGGGCGGCTTTTTTAAATTCTTCTGACATAGCTATCCCATCTTGGTTAACGTGGCGATATAAAATAACAACCTTTAGTTCCGTTGCAAAGTATTGATTAACAATTTCAGTGAGGATCTAGGTGGTTGTGGTCTAATGTATTTTCTTTTTATTAAGCTTATGCTTGTGTCTTTAATAAAACTTTCTTCGTTAGCGATTAAGGATCAGTGAGCACTCGCCCTTGGGAAAACGCAACATCGTACCAAAAGCAAAGACAAACTTTTGGTACAACTTATCTTGATCTGACTAGCTTTTTCTAGAGCCAAAACGCTTATTAAATTTATCGATTCGACCACCAGTATCAGAAGTCTTTTGCTTTCCCGTATAAAAAGGGTGACAGCTTGAACAGACATCAAGATGAAGGTCTTTACAAACCGTTGAACGGGTATTAATCACATTACCGCAGCTACAGGTTGCAGTAATTGTGTCGTATTTTGGATGGATATCAGCTTTCATGGGATTACCTTTATTGTCGTGCCGCCACCTGATCTTTTTGTCTACACTGTTATCTAGCTGGAAAAATCCATACCCTAAAATAACTCATAGTCTCGGATAAATAGATAGTTGCCAATAGGCCATTTACCTTTTACCCTTGCCAGGCACCGCACAGGTCAAAAAACAGCAAGGCAATATACCCATCAATGATGCATGACGCAAGTGATTTCAACCAAAAAACAAAAAACGCCCAAAAAAAGTGCATCGCATCCGTTGCTTTACCTTCGCCTCTGCGGCAGTTGTTTGACTACCGCCTTGACGCTCAAGATGCGTTATTCGCAGCACCTGGCCAACGCATTTTAGTGACATTTAACGGTAGAAAAACTGTCGGCATGATTACAGCTATCAAGCATGAATCCAAGGTTCCGGACGAGAAGCTTAAGGCTGCCCTTGAGCTACTGGATCACTCACCCATTTTATCCGAAGATCTTACCTCGCTAATAAAGTTTGCAAGCACTTACTACCAACACGCCATTGGAGAAACTTACCAAATCGCATTACCCACTGCACTAAGACAGGGCAAGCCAACATTAACACTGGAAGAAACGCGCTGGCAACTGAGCAAGCAACATAAAACCAATAGTGATCAATCGATAGAAATACCGACGCGTGCCAAGGCGCAACTCGCGCTTTTCGAACTATTTAAAAACAATGACAGCTTGAATCAGGAACAGCTCTCTAGCCTGAGCATCTCTAAAAGTACAGTAAGAGCACTGTTGGAAAAAGGCATCATTGAACAAATATCAACACCCATGCAACCACAAGCGACGTCTTTTGAACCGTCAGGCATTTTGCTTGATGATCAGCAAAAAGCGTGTCTGGCTGACTTTCATCAAAGACCTGAAGGTTT
>CAKMZU010000069.1:7599-12676 GCA_929200485.1 uncultured Gammaproteobacteria bacterium
GTTTTTACCCTGTCCTGCTAGAAGGTGTCACAGGCTCCGGCAAAACCGAAGTGTATCTTCAAATGGTAGAAACAATACTCAAACAGGGTCAGCAGGTCTTAGTTCTCGTCCCCGAGATTGGATTAACACCACAAACGCTGGCGAGGTTCCAACAACGATTTCAAACACAACTAGCTGTATTCCACTCTAATGTATCAGCCCAAAAGAAGCTGATGTATTGGCAAAAAGCTAAAGAAGGGATTGCACCAATCATCATTGGCACACGTTCAGCCATTTTTACCCCGATAAAAAATTTGGGCTTGATTATTGTCGACGAAGAACATGATCTGTCTTATAAGCAACAAGACACCCTGCGCTACAATGCCAAAGATCTGGCTTGTGTTCGAGCTCAGCACCACAAGATTCCGGTGATCTTAGGCTCTGCAACGCCGAGCCTTGAAAGTTTATACAATACGGAATCCAATAAATTCAAACACTGGATAATGGAAAAACGCGCAGGCACTGCACAAAAAGCCGCCATCGAAATCTTCGACATCAAGCAAGCGGCAATGCACGAAGGCATCGCTGAATCCTTATTACCTCGCATTGATGAAACCTTGAGACGAGACGAGCAGGTACTGCTATTCGTCAACCGTCGGGGTTTTGCCCCCACCCTGCTTTGCCATGATTGTGGCTGGATTCATCAATGCCATGCGTGCGATGCGAGAATGACTGTTCACAGGCAAGCAGCCAAAAGTCAGTGCCATCACTGTGGCGCCGTTGAATGGACGCCGAAAGCCTGCCCCGAGTGCAAAAGCACCTCACTCGAATCGGTTGGTGCTGGCACCGAGCGATTAACGCTGTTTATGCAGAACCAGTTTAAAGGCACACCCTGCTATCGCATTGACAGAGATACCACTGGCACAAAAGGTCAAATGGATGACATGCTAACAAGCATCAAAAACCAAAAACGCGCCATATTGATCGGCACACAAATGCTGGCGAAAGGGCACCATTTACCGAATGTGACTTTAGTGATTATCGTCGATGCAGATAGCGGATTAATGGGAGCAGATTTTCGCTCGCTTGAACGTTTCGGCCAGCTCGTCACACAAGTGATCGGCCGTGCAGGTCGAGGGGATAAAAAAGGCAATGCCATTATTCAAACCCACTATCCTGAGCATGAACAACTGCAAAAGCTCATTCATTTCGGATACCGGCGCTTTGCCATGGACATTCTCTCTGAACGAAAACCGCTTGGGCTACCCCCCTTTCAATACATGGCACTGATTCGGCTTGAAGCACAAGACCAACAAGAGGCCGCAAAGATTCTGAGTGACATGATCCATCAAACAGCACCACATCACTCGCAAGTCTTAGGCCCATTTTCGGCAGGCTTGGCACGTCGAGCGCATTTTTTTCGTTTTCAGGTAATGATTAAAGCAACGTCGCGCGGTGCTCGTGCCCACACTGTCAATGCATTTCTGGCATTAAAACCCAAGCTAATTAAAGCAAGGCATCGATTTTCAATCGATATTGACCCTTTAGATATGGCATAATTCGCATCTATTTTTACAGACAATCGACTGACTGCCCGCATGAAAGATCAATTACAAGGCCTGTTTCAACAAGCTATCGACTCATTAGTCTCAGAAGGCACATTTAAAGAAACCATTGATGCCAATATCCAGCTTGAGCGGAGCAAAAACCTTGAGCATGGCGATCTGGCTTCTAATCTTGCCTTGATGCTGGCAAAAAAAGCAGGATTACCACCACGACAACTCGCCGAAAAGATTATTGAAAGCCTGCCTGAGAATCCTCTGATTGAAAAAGTCGATATCGCAGGCCCAGGCTTTATGAATATCTTTCTTAATAAATCGGCTGCGACTGCGATCATCAGTCAAATTTTATCGGAAAAAGAAAACTTTGGCCGTAACAACTCCGGCAAAGGTGAGCTGACGCAGGTTGAGTTTGTATCCGCCAATCCAACCGGCCCGTTACACATTGGACACGGGCGAGGCGCTGCCGTTGGGGATTCACTCTGCCGATTACTCAGTGCTAACGGCTACGATGTTAAGGCAGAATTTTATTACAATGATGCGGGTGCACAGATTGAAACGCTGGCGCACTCAACGCACGCGAGGCTTCAAGGATTAACACCCGAGGATGACAATTGGCCAGAAAATGCAGGTTACCTGGGTGAATACATTCAGGATGTCGCCAACAGTTATAAAAACAAAGAAACTATTCACGCAAAAGACATCACCGTCACGGCAAAAGGTGACCCGAATGACCTTGACGCCATTAAACATTTTGCAGTCGCTTATCTTCGCCATGAACAGGATCTTGATCTTCAAGCGTTTGACGTTGGCTTTGATACGTTCTTTTTGGAATCGTCACTCTACACCGATGGCAAAGTCGACAATGCCGTAGAGCAGCTGATCACCAACGAAAAAACCTATGAAAAAGACGATGCACTCTGGTTAAAAACCACAGAATATGGTGACGACAAAGACCGCGTCATGAAAAAAGCCGATGGTTTTTTCACTTATTTTGTTCCGGACGTTGCTTACCATTTAGACAAATGGCAACGCGGCTTTACGCGAGTCATCAACGAGCAAGGCGCTGACCACCACAGCACTATTACTCGTGTTAGAGCAGGACTTCAGGCATTAGATAATGGCATTCCACAAGGCTGGCCAGAATATGTATTGCACCAGATGGTTCTGGTAATGAAAGGGGGTGAAGAGGTCAAACTCTCTAAAAGAGCGGGCAGTTATGTCACCTTAAGAGATTTAATTGATGAAGTTGGGCGTGATGCAACACGCTTTTTTTTGGTCTCAAGACGACCGGATGCACAATTAACTTTTGATATTGACCTCGCCAAATCGCAGTCCAATGAAAACCCTGTGTACTACATTCAATACGCCCATGCCCGCGCTGCAAGCGTTTTAAGTAAAATTGACAGTGAAAAATATGCAACCGCTGACCTTTCACTCCTGACCACCGAAGAGGAAACAACGCTGTTAAAGCGTTTATCGCAATATCCAGAAGTGATCCGTGCTGCAGGCGAAAAACTAGAGCCTCATCAGGTCGCGAATTACTGTCGCGAACTCGCAAGCGAGTTTCATAGCTATTATAACGCCGATAAAATCATCACAGATAACGATGCATTAAGTGCCGCTCGTGCTCAACTTGTTCTTGCGGTTAAGCAGATCATTATTAATGCTCTAGGCTTATTAGGTGTCACAGCACCGGATAAAATGTAGTACACTAAATGACCCAAGGATAGCGCGAAATAAAGAATAACGATGAGCCGAGACTTCGCAAAAAAAACGCCAGCAAATAAAAAGAAAAAAAAACCAGCTAAGGCGAAAGCTAAGCCTGCCAAAACTCAACTACCTTGGTGGGCATGGTTTTTTTCCGGTGTCTTATTAACCGTGTTTTGCCAGTTTTTACTTCACCTTGGCGCATCAACACCTGAAAATACCAAGGACTGCAAAGAAGTTGCGCCTGAATTTCATTGGCCCAAAGACAATGCAAAAAAGCAGCCCAAAGTTCAGGCAGGCCCCATCGAAAAGCCTGACATAAAATTTTATGACACCTTAAAAGAGCAAAAAGTGGATGTTACCGCCAAACCTGTTCAACACAGAGATGACGGTTCATATGATTTTTCTCTTCAAGCAGGCTCCTTTAGGCAATTCCAGGACGCTCAGCAACTAAGAGCAGAGTTAACCCTCTTGAATCTTGAAACGCATATTCAAAAAACCACCTCAAACAGCGGATCAACCTGGTATCGCGTGATCGTTGGGCCATTTAACTCAAGAGCCATGTTTGCTAAAGCGAAAAGTGCATTATTGGATAATGGCGTCCACCCGATCCGTATCAAAAACCGCTAAAGCAGTCACAAAGAAAGTACCGACAGCCATCAGCATGCATTGATAACGCTTTTGGCATTTGGTTTTTATCTTGAAGTCGGTACATTGCTTTTTTTGATTTAGTACCGAAAAAGAAGTGACCTTTTCATGAAAAAACTATTCGCGCTTTTATTACTTCCCAGCATGTTTACCACTGGTTTCGCAGCCGCCGAAAGCCAAGTGGAGGAATTTTTAAACCAAACCAAACCCAATATTTTTAGCTATGACTATATCGAAAGTAACTTTGTTGCCCAAAATAACATGGGCGTTGGTTTTAATCTTAACGGGTCCTATGACATCAAACCCAATTTTGCATTAATTGGCGGCCTGCAATACACCACAAAGGATGATATTGATTACACCACTATTAGTGCCGGTGCAGCTTATCACCGTCAAATTGCAGCACAAGACATCCCCGGACTTGATCTGGTTGCACACGCTGAACTTCAACAAGCCTTTGCAGATACACCAAGCAATGATCTGAGTGATTTTGGCATAAAGCTTGGTGCAGGCATTAGATATCACGTTGATTCCAAACTTGAAACCTTTGGTGACTTCTCTGTTACTACAACAGGCAACTCAGCCATTATTATTTCTGGTGGTGCGCGTTATACCTTCGCTGAAAATCTGAGCGCTCAGGCTGGCTATGCCTTCAGCGATAACAATACGCTGAATATTGGTATCCGCTATCAGTTCAAATAACCTTTTTTACTTGACTTTAGCATAAACATTAAAATGCCTGCGGCAGTGTGAATTTCACTTTCATCTGTTGCAGACATTTTATTTTCTGGGTAGCTATGGTATCGAATAAGGCGCTTAGGATTCTTTTTTTTACAAGTCACTTCATGCTTCATAAGCCACCCTGGATATTTATATTTCTTGTCACAGTGCTTGCAAGGCTTTGCCGCTCTAATCTTTTTATACTTACCAGCAAATGGGGCATGGCTAGAAAATTTATCCTCCTTTAACGGCTTGGTTGTATAATATTTAGGGCCAAATTTCAGACCGTTACTATTATAAGATTTTAAAATCCGATGAATCTCCTCATTCGTTTCAATCCCCTTTAAAATCTCCACTGAACTTATAGACGCTCCAGTGGACGCGTGACTAATTATTGAGATCAGCATCAACAAAAAACTTACCGAAAATATTCGCATGTAAAGCCTCTTCAAAACCACAAA
>CAKMZU010000070.1:0-7266 GCA_929200485.1 uncultured Gammaproteobacteria bacterium
CAGCTAGGGTCATGAATCCAGCAGTCGGCAGTATGTCCATGTGTCAGCGCATAACTAACCGGCATGGTTTTGTTACAGATTCGCATGGCATAACCACATCGTGACGTAAATGCACAACCTTTAGGTGGGTTAAACAAATCTGGAGGAGAGCCTTCGATAATGTTCAAAGGTTCTCCCTGTGGATGCGATAAGCTCGGAATCGACGCTTTAAGTTTTTTCGTATAAGGATGCCCGGTTTGATAAAAGACAGAATCCAGTGTTCCATATTCGATGATTTGTCCAGCGTACATCACAGCAACGCTATCAGCCATTTTACAAGCCACCCCCATGTCATGAGTAATGAGTATGAGTGACATTTCTTCTTCTGCCAGCAGAGTTTTTAGTAAATCCAGAATTTGTTCCTGAACACTGACATCCAGAGCAGTGGTCGGCTCATCGGCGATAAGTATTTCTGGTTTACAGGCGATATTCATCGCTATCATAACCCGTTGGAGCATACCGCCAGACAGTTCAAAGGGGTATTGTTGTGCACGAATTTTAGCGTCGCTTATTCGTGTTTTTTCCAATAACCTAATGGCTTCATCCAATGCTTCCTTGCGCGAATAGGATTTGTGGGTGACAAGAACTTCAGCAATTTGATGGCCGACTTTCATTGTCGGATTTAGGCTGCTCATAGGGTCTTGAAAAATCATCCCTATCTGTTTGCCTCTCACCCGATTTAGCGGTTTTTCATTTTGGTTAAGCAACTCTTGACCATGTAATCTTGCTGAGCCGTGAACCTTTGCGTGGGTGTTATTATGAAGTCCCATAATGGCTTGCATGCTGACAGACTTTCCACAGCCTGATTCGCCTAAAAATACGAGGGTTTCACCTTTGTTGATTGAAAAGCTAATGTCACGCACGGCTTTTATGCTGCCATTACCTTCTGGAAATTCAACCGATAAATGCTTAACGTCTAATATCATTTGTATGCCTTTATCATGGTCGCTCACCTTTTGTTTTTACATCGAAGGCATCTCGTAAACCGTCGCCAAGGAGATTAAAAGCAAGTACAGTGATACTGATAAACAATGCAGGAAAAATTAATTCATGAGGATGGGTCAGTAATGTCTGAATGCCATCGTTGCATAATGATCCCCAAGAGGGGGTTGGAGGCACAACGCCCATACCAATGAATGATAAAAAGGCTTCAGTAAAAATCGCACTGGGAATGGCGAAGGTAAATGTTACCAACAACAAGCCTGTGACATTGGGAAGCATGTGTTTTAACGTGAGATGGAAAACACCGGCACCCATGAGTTTTGAGGATTCAATATAAGGCATTTCTTTTAACTGCAATACCTGGCCGCGGATGAGTCTTGCGACAGACGGCCAGCTGAGAAGAATTAACGCAACGAGCATAGGAAATATCCCACTCTCTCCTGGCCCGATGCCGAATGCCACCTTGAATAAAATCATAAACAGCAGGAAAGGTAAGGCAATAATGAAATCAACAAAACGCATCATTATCTCGTCTGCTTTGCCGCCTAAAAAACCAGAAATGCCACCATACAACAAGCCAAGAAATACAAAAATCAGTGGGGCTACTAATCCAATGAAAAGTGAGGTTTTGCCGCCTTCAATCAATCTTGCCAACATGTCTCTACCTAAATAGTCTGTGCCTAAAGGATGGGCAGGTAAATTAATGACCTTACCTAGGTAATGCATTTTTTGATGTTTGGGGATAATTCCAAGGCCAACAGCATCACCTAAAGCGATCGCATTGGCGGCGGTGATTTTTATTGTGCTGTATTGGTTCAATTGACCTTCTTCAAATATGGGAATGACGGAATAGAAATAATCGATGGGTTCTAAACGCAGTGCATCAAGGTAGCTGACATGATCACCGCTGTCATTTGTTCCTAAGGGGACGCCAAGGTCATCAATACCATGAGGTAAATATTCATGGCGGAAGATTTGATAACCTTTAGCTCCTGCGACAGGTTGCCATTTGAATGCAATGAATTGTGTGGTGGGTGTGCCAATGATCGACATGCCAGTAGAGCTTGTTTTTACTGTGTAATCTTCGAGGTTTGATAGATAAACCGGCTGATAATGAATCTTATCTGGTATGACAAGTGCTTTTTTATTGAATGATGGAGGTGATGAAATTTGAGTTAAGTCTTGTGCGTATGGGTCAACACGCCAGATTTTGTCACCAATGAGTGTGAAGAGTAACAGTCCTATAATGATAAAAAGAGAAATCAGAGCTGGGAAGTTAGCTTTAAGTTTCCTAAAGGCCTGTTGCCAGTAATTTGCAGAAGGCCGTTGAATTGGATCTTGTTTTCGACCGCTATAGGGCAAAAATTCCGTTTTATCTATGGCTGGCAACTCGCGATCGTAACTCATTTGACCACCTGTATTCTTGGGTCAACCCACCCATAGAAAATATCCACCAGAATGACAGTGATAACCAGAAAACCGCCATAAAATACAGTTGTACCCATAATGACGGTGTAATCGAGTTGCTGGACAGCTTCAACAAAATATTTGCCAAGGCCTGGGATAGCAAAAACCATTTCAACGACCAACCCGCCTGTCGTAATACCTGCAATGGCTGGCCCAAGGACAGTGACCACAGGTAACAAAGCATTTCTTAGCTTATGTTTAACAAAAATCTGACCATTGGATAAGCCTTTAGCCTTTGCAGTACGAATGTAGTCCGCGGATTCAATGTCCAATAATGAAGAGCGCATTAATCGGGTAATGTACGCTAAGGTACCCAGCCCTAGAACAATGGCAGGAACAATTAAATAGGTTATGCCATCAAAACCTGCAATGGGAAAGTTTGAATGGAGAAGGTCATTGACTTTCATAATGCCTAATTGACTCAGTGCGGCAAAGACAAAACCCGGAACAGAGACGACCAAAATAACCATGATCATAATGAGATGGTCACTCAGCTGGTTTTTATGAAAAGCAGCCAGTGCCCCTAACCCGATGCCACCAAGACTAGCAAAGAATAAAGCCAATAAACCTAACAGTGCAGAAATAGGAAAATGCTCGCGGATAATATCATTCACCTTGCGGTTTTCCTGGGTAAAAGAAATACCAAAGTCACCTTTGATAATATTTTTTAGGAATATGCCGTATTGTGTTAATAGCGGTTTATCCAGGCCGTATCGAGCTTCGAGGTTTTTTCTGATTTGCGGTGATACCTGTTTTTCACTGGAGAGTGGGTCTCCAGGAATCATGTGCATCCCAAAAAAAGTGGCTGTCGCGATAAACCAAATGGCAATGAGGCCAGACACCAGCCGCTTAGCTATGTAGGTCAGGAGGGGGTATTTTTTTAGGGTATTTTGCGCAGAGCTATGATTCATGGCATAACCTTCTTTGTCTCTGGCATAGCTTCGGGTTGATTATTACTTTCTGTTAAAGTTATATTTTCAGGAATGATGTATGCATAACTAAAATTAATACTTGATCCCGTCCGGCTTCGTCTCACCCCTTTTAATCTCGGATGTTGAACATAGATATTGCCACTATAGTACAAAGGGATAATCACAGCATCTTCTTGTAGTATCCGTTGCATTTTTGCGAAGAGTTGAGCTCGAAGTTTAGGGTTGGTGGTTTTATAGGTTGACTCGATCAACATATCATAATGCACATTTTCATATTGCGCTGAATTGTTGGCATTTTGACTGTAAAACATATCAGCAAAGGTCAAAGGGTCATTGTAATCGGGCGCCCACCCGGAAAATGTGAGGTCAAATTCACCTTGATATTGTTTCTGTAATCTCAGTTTGAAAATTTGTTTGTCTAATAAAATCGTTAAGCCAAGTACATCATTCAACAGTTCCTGCAAATATTCTCCTGTTAGACTGCCATTGCTACCACCGTCATCAATTAATAAATACAACGGGGGAATTGTCGTTAAATTAAGTTCCTGTTTGGCTCTTGCCAGGTAGTCTCTGGCAATTTTATGATCAATGGTAACAGGGGTAAGCGGATATTCTTCGTGTAACGGTTTTTTGTTCCCTATTAACCATTTTGGCAGTAGCCGGTAAGCGGGTGTATTTCCAGCAATGCCTAATACTTTATTCGTGTAGAGATAGGGGTCAATAACATGTTGAATCGCTTTGCGTAGATTTTTGTTATGCGTTAGTCGATCATCTCTATGATTAAATTCAAAATAAAATACCGCTCCCGTTTCAAATTTTTTAAGTGATAAATGTTCTTTTAAGGCTTTCTTGATTGAGCCCGATCCGAGGGCTGGCGTTATCCATGTTGCTATCTTTTCCTCTAAAAACAGGTTGAACAGAGCAGAGGGATCTCTAGTAATATAGGGAATGTTAATTCGGTTAAGTGAAATGCTGTCTTTATCCCAGTAATGAGGGTTTTTATCCATGACTATCTTTGCGCCATGTACCCATTCAGTTAAGGTAAAAGGCCCGTTACTAATAAAGGTTTCGGCATCGGCAGCATAGGCTCTGCCCCATTCCTGATGAAGATCTTTTCGAATGGGTCGATACGTCATAAAGGCCACTAGCTCCAGGAAATAGGGGCAGGGCTTTTCAAAGGTGACTTCAAGAGTAAAATCATCGATGGCCTTTACACCCAGCGACTCGAGCGGGAGTTTGCCTTTGTTGATAGATTCGGCATTTTTAATGGGATAAAGTATAAACGCGTAGCCAGAGGCGGTTTTAGGATTGACCACCTGCTGCCAGGCATAGACAAAATCCTGTGCAGTCACGGTAATACCATCTTGCCATTTCGCATCCGTTCTCAGCCAGAAGGTCGCACCTGTTTTGGTTAATTTCCATTTTTTGGCAATGGCCGGTTCGAGTTGTTGATTGGGTCCGTATCTCAGTAAACCTTCTGTTAAGTGATCTAAAATAATAAAGCTTATGGCGTCGGCGCTTTTTATGCTGTTAAGTTTTGGTGGCTCGGTTGTTAATGCTAAGGATATTTCTTGGTTTTTTTCATTAAGCGCCGTTTCTTTTTTGGATATCCCACAAGACGATAACAATACACTGAGAAAGAAAACTAGCACTGATAGTTTAGTCAAAGCTGGCATTAGATATCTTTAAAATTGTTAACCTCTCTGAGTGAGTGTCTTGAAACTGATGCCAATAGTCAAGAGGTTCGCGTGGAACCTGATGGTGGTTTGCTGATGAAATGCTACATTAATTCGTATAATTTATATTTATTTTGTGAATGACAGACGTTAGAAGCGGACTATTTTATGGTTTTTGATTGTTCGTTTACCCATTGACTCATTCGCTTGGACAATAAACTCAGAGGCTCTGCGCCTTGAGAAAGAAGTGCTTGGTAAAACTGACGATTATCAAAATGTTCGGCGAGTTGTTTCGCAGATTTTTTATACAGCTTCAGAATACTTTTTTTGCCAATAGCATAACTCAAACTGTGTGCTGGTCTGGCAGTCATATGCCGTATAAACAAATCAATTTGCTTGTCGCTAAATGGCGTATTGTCGTTATACCATTGCGTCACCTTCGTTAAGTCCCAGCCATAATGATGAATGCCGGTGTCGACGAGAAGGTAGGCGTTATATTCTAATTTTTTGATTAAGTAACCTAACTGCTGCGCAGGTGATTTGTAGAGTGAGAGTTGATCGCCAAGGGATTCCGCATAGGCTGCCCAGCCTTCATCGAAAGCAGCGCACTGATAATGTTTTCTAAAATCAGGTAGGGTCGTATTTTCCAGAGCGATAGATCGTTGCAGGTGGTGCCCTGGCATCACCTCGTGCAGATAGATAGCATCCCATAAAAAATTTTGCTGGTCTTTGATCAGGCCTGTGTTGATATAGAGAGTATTTGTGCCAGATGTTTCTTTTTCGGGCCAGACATAGGTGGTAAATCTTGCCGTTGACTCCTTGAACTGATCGGTCTGTGCGAAATTAACAGACGTTTCAGGTAATTTTGGTAATAAGTTGTGGATGGACTCAGAGACGATGCGGTGTAAAGAATGGAAGTGATTAAGTGTATCGGCTGGGGGACTATCGTAATGGGAGGGGTTATTTCTTAAATGCTGAAAAAATTCCGTTAATGTTCCATCGAAATGGAGTTGCTGTTTAAATTGATCAATATCTGTAAGCGTCTGTTTAGTCTCCTTCAAACCGATGTCATGTATCCGTTGAGCAGAGTAATCTTGTGTTGTGTAGTATCGGGTCAGGTAATTATAGAATGATTTTCCATTAGGTATTTCATAAAGGCTCAATGACTCTCTTGCGAAGGGTTTATAATTATTTTTAAGGAAATCTGCTAGTTTTTGAAATCCCGGGATTACCTTGGTTTCTAATCGTGTTAAATAACCCTCAGTAATTTTTGCCTTGTCAAAATTAGGGAGGTCTCTGGAGAGAGTTTCAATAGGATAATAAAGACTGTGCGTCCCGCTATTAAACTGAGAAACGGCGGTATATTTATCAATCAATCGATCAACTATTGGCTTTGGGTAAGTGATGCCTTTTTTGATGCCTTTATTCAAGTTGAAAATGATTTTATCTACCCAGCCGGGGAAAGCGTCCATTCGTGCAAATAGTTCCTCATAGGCGCTTTTGGAGTTTAGTTTGAGATCCAATGTATTAATGAGTATATTTGCAGGCCCTGAATAAAAACAAAGGGGAAGCATATCGTGAATTTCTTGATACCCCTCCTTTAGCGCTTCTAATTGCAATTGGGCAATATAGAATAAAACATCCGCATGATGTTGATTCTCAGTGGAGAGGGCATTGTGATTTAACTTTTGTAAGCCATCGAGTGTTGCCTGGAGTTTCTTTTGAGATGCGTGTCTACCTGAGTAATCGATCGCATTCATATAACGTTCAGTAAAGCGAAAGTCACTGTGATACCAGGATACGCCTGGCGGAGTCTTGATGAAGTCGGTGTAATATTCACTGAATAACTGTGTTACTTTTTCGTCTTCAGTCAATGTGCTTATGTTTTTTTGGCACCCGAAAACAAACATAAGTAAACTAAAGATAAAGGCATACCTATATTGCGCCTTGTATTTTGTCATGTATATCCTCTTCATGGTATGAAGATTTTTAGAGTCAAAATTGATAAGGATGCGTATTCAAATTATCAATGATAAAAAAAATACAAAATTCGTTAACGTGGGATTAATTAACTATTTACTAACAAATATTGCGTAATAAACATTAGGGTTGCTTCATCTATTGAGTCAAAAAAATGGTGAAAGTTTAGCGATGTTAAGTAAATAAATTTAAACGATAAAAGATGCAAAATATCGTTATAAGTTCTAGAC
>CAKMZU010000070.1:7276-12643 GCA_929200485.1 uncultured Gammaproteobacteria bacterium
GTTCTAGACGATCTGAACAGGGCGATTAATGTTATTGGATAGTTTTTTGTAGTTAAAAAAAGAATTGCGCAGTGATTTTTTGGTTGTTTTAAGAGCAGGGAGGTTTTTATGGATCCCTTGTTAAAAGGCCACCTTAAGATGGCTTTGTCTATGTAAAGCTGCTCATGACATGCGTTAGTTTTGATAATGCTTTCTTGTCAATGATATAAGGCGGGGTGATATACAGCAGTTTTCCAAAGGGGCGAATCCATACCCCTTCAGATACAAAGTGTTTTTGAGCGCTGGCGACATCAATGGGTTGTTTCATTTCAATAATACCCATGGCTCCTTTGATACGAACATCTTCAACTTTATTTGATTCAGTCAGTGGTAACAGTTCTTCTTTCAACTGCTTTTCGATTTGTTGGACCTGTGATTGCCAGTTGCTCTCCAGTAATAGTTCACAGCTGGCAATAGCGACGGCACAGGCAAGAGGATTGCCCATGAAAGTGGGGCCATGCATAAAGACACCAGATTTGGATGCACAAATACCCTTTGATACTTCATCCGTGCAGAGCGTTGCTGCCAGTGTCATATATCCACCGGTGATTGCTTTACCCACGCAGAGAATATCAGGAGTGATTCCTGCCTCGATAAAAGCAAATAACTCACCTGTTCGGCCAAAGCCCGTGGCAATTTCATCAAAAATTAGAAGTACACCATGCTGTTCACACAGATTTTTCAGTTGCTTTAAATAGGCTTTATCGTAAAAGTACATGCCTCCAGCGCCTTGCACCAGTGGTTCGACGATAACGGCAGCCAGCTCTTTACCATATTGATTGAAGTAAATGTCTAAATTGGTTTTATCCTCTATAGATAAAGGCTGGTTCGGTTTTGTGGTAGGTCTTGGTAGAAAATGATTTTTTGGCAAATAATCATTGAATAACGTATGCATTCCGTTTTCAGGGTCGCAGACACTCATGGCGCCCAAGGTGTCGCCGTGATAACCGCCGAGTAATGCACCTAATCGTGTTTTTTGGTCTTTGCCAATACCCTGTTGATACTGTAGTGCCATTTTTAAGGCAACTTCAACAGAGACTGATCCTGAATCGGCAATAAATACCTGTTCAAATGCCTGATTCGTCATGTCGAGTAGAATTTTTCCAAGCGTAACGGCGGGTTCATGGGTAAAGCCGCCAAACATCACATGACTCATTTTTTTGGATTGATCAATCAGTGCCTGGTTTAATTTTGGATGGTTATAACCATGAATAACAGACCACCAGGAACTCATCCCGTCCACGAGCGATTCGCCGGTTTTTAGATGAATGTTGACACCTTCACAATGGGATACTTCGTAGGTGGGTAGAGGTGAAGTAATGGAAGTGTAAGGGTGCCAAAGGTGGTCTCGATCAAAGGCTGTATCTGTCATTATGTCAGTCATTAAATCAATTAGTTAACTGTAAATTAATATTAAGTTAACAGGTTGTGCTGAGAATTGCCACTAGTGCATCTGCCCTTAAGTAGCTTTTAGCATTTTAACGTACTTCATTTCTGCATTGAAATTAAACTTTTTGAGTGCTTGGTGGTCACAGTCAGGACTTAAGATTTTTTTGAGTCGTCAAACTAGCATTACTGCTTTATTTGAGAAATCGCTGGTAGTTCTTACGTTAAGGAATGAATTCTGGCTCCGGGTATAAACAAGAGGAAACAATGAAAGTATTAATTAGTGGTCTGTTAACTACCATGTTGTGGCTTAATTCAATGGGTGTTTATTCATCGGATGTTGTAGTTTGTGATAAGAATGAGTTGGCTGAAAAAGCCATTGAGCTATCGGGGTTTACTAATAAAGCTCAGGAGATAGCTAATGTTCTTTCTCAAATGATGCAATCGGAATTATTTGCAGGTTTTACCGATGAAGAAAAGCTACAGGCAACAAATATTATCGTATCTCGTTTGAATATGGATACATTAATTGTCCTCGCTAAAGAGGCAATGATTAAAGAGTTATCAGTAGAGGAAATGCAGACATTAGTCACTTGGTATGGATCTGAAACCAGTAAACGACTAAAAGAAATGGAAAAGGGATTAATGACTAAAGAAACCTTGATGCTGGTTTACCAGAACACGCAAGATGTATTGGATAAACATGCCGATAGGATACCGACCGTTAAACAGATTTGTAAAAGTGCAAAATCCGATGAGCTTATGCAGTTAACGCAACAGTTCCTTATGGATACTTTTTTAATTCTCAACGGCACACCAGTATCGAAAACTGATTCAGCGGCAATGTGTCAAGTGAGTGATACAGAAGCACTTGAAGTGCTAGCGATTGCATGTTTTCTTCATGCTTATGCAGAGGCAACCGATGAAGATTTGAAGCAGCTTCAGCAGCACCTTTATTCAGATGCTTCAATTAATTTAACTAACTTGGTGCATCAGGTATTCGGTCAGGCATTCGATGAGGTCAGGCAGTTACTCACGGAAAAATTTGCGCATAAAGTGCAGTAATCCAATAACAGTTTTGCCTCTCTAGTTAATCCATATTGCATCGGAAGCATCCCTCATTAGCTCAGGATACATTAAGACCATCCTGAGCGGTTCCCGAGAGCTTTTTATTTTTATAGCCGTCAATCTTCTGGCGGTTACCTTTTCTTAATAAATCCCTATTTGTAAAGAACACTTCACTTGTGAAATTGTCATATACCTCAATCATTTTTAGTTTGAGGTTAACCCATGCGACAAAAAACCGCCATTTATGTTCTTATTGCTCTTCTTTTGGCGTCAATTGATGCTATCTGTTGCACGAGAATTACCTATCATTCCCTGTCTAATCATCAGGTAGCGACAGGTCGAAATATGGATTGGCTCCAGGATATCCCATTACGTATCTGGAAATTCCCTCGGGGCATGGTTAAATCAGGTGTCGCTGGCAATGCTCCTATCCAATGGGAATCCCGGTACGGAAGCGTTGTGGTTTCAGGGTATGAGGTTGGCGTGCCTGAAGGGATGAATGAGAAAGGCCTTTCTGTACATTTACTTTGGCTAGCTGAAACAGAGTATGGGCGATCAGAACATAAGCCATCTATTTCTGTTGGTGCCTGGGCACAATTTGTGCTTGATAACTATGCAACGACCAGTGAGGCGGTTGAGGGTTTAATGACGTTGGATTTACAAATAGTCGCCCCCATGCTGCTGCCGGGTAAGCAACCCAAGGTTTATCTTTCCATTGTTGATCAGGATGGGCATTGCGCAACGATTGAGTATATAGATGGTGAACAGCATATTTATCTTGATGATAGTTTAAAGGTGGTGACCAATTTACCTTATCCAAAAGCAAAACAGCTGCAGGAGTCTGTGGAGAAAAGTATAAAATCTGTTAGTGATTTACCAGGTGACATTTATCCATCAGGAAAATATACCCGTGCGAATTTCTATCTATCAAAACTGCCAGATGGGCTCGGAGCATTTGATAGTGTTATCTCAATCCGCAGTATCCTAGAGGCAGTGTCTGTGCCAAGAATTCACAACAATAAGAATCCATCCTGGATGTTGAAAACAATTTACCGAACCTTGTTTGATCAAACGAACCATATTTTCTATTATCAAGGAATGAAAACCCCTTATTGGTTTTATGTGCCTTTAGAAAAGATGGATTTTTCAGTAGAGGCTGATGTGCAGTCATTTGATACGAATCACGGTAAGATTATTCCTTATGGTGATTGTAGTCAGTTATTTAAGAAAGAAACCCCATTTAAATTTTTGAGATAAGGCGTATGCATTGGATAAGGGGATCTAATGCAACCTTGGAGAGTTAGGATGTCAGTCGATAGCAAAACTAAAAAAAATAACCAAGCGCATAAAAGTAACTCAGAGGCTAGACAAAAAAATAAAGATAACCAGTTAAGACGAACGAAAATTGTCGCAACGCTCGGCCCTTCCAGCAGTCGATTGGATCAAATTGAAGGGCTTATTAAAGCTGGTGCAAATGTTTTCCGTTTAAATTTTTCTCACGGGGATGCCGCTGATCATAAAGCTCGCGCGCAATTGATTAGAGAAGCAGCAAAAAAACAAGGCCGTATTGTTGCAATATTAGGCGATCTTCAAGGGCCAAAAATTCGTATCGCTCGTTTTAAGGCTGGAAAAATCATGTTAACGGACGGTGACGAATTTATTCTCAATGCCGGACTGGATTCCAATGCCGGTGATGTATCGCAAGTCGGCATTGATTATCCGCAGTTGGTTTCTGACTGCTCGGTGGGTGATACTTTGTTGCTTGATGATGGCAGGGTTGTTCTGCAAGTTAACGCGATTTCAGGCAAGAAAGTGCATTGTGGCGTTGTCATAGGAGGCGAGCTTTCCAATAACAAGGGCATTAATCGTCAAGGTGGCGGATTAACCGCCCCTGCACTAACCGAAAAAGATTTTGCGGATATTTCACTGGCTGCGGACATTGGCGTGGACTATCTCGCGGTATCTTTTCCGCGAGCAGCTAGCGATATTAATCTGGCGCGTGAGAGGCTCGAAGCCGCGGGTGGCAATGCCGGCATGGTGGCTAAAATAGAACGGGCAGAAGTGGTCAAGGACGATGCGTTGCTAAGCGAAATTATTGAAGCGTCGGATGCCATTATGGTGGCTCGAGGGGATCTGGGGGTTGAGATTGGAGATGCAGCCTTGGTCGCAGTGCAGAAACAGATGATCAAGCAGGCGCGCACCATGAATAAGATGGTCATTACGGCAACGCAGATGATGGAATCGATGATTGAAAATGCATTACCAACTCGTGCAGAAGTGTTTGATGTGGCGAATGCGGTTATTGATGGAACAGATGCTGTGATGTTGTCCGCCGAATCAGCTGCGGGTAAATACCCTACGGAAGCTGTGGCTGCTATGCATCGAATCATTCTAGGTGCCGAACAGTATCCTGCGATTATTAAATCTCAACATCGCGTGAACGAAAAATTCACCCGTATTGATGAGGCTATCGGGTTGTCGGTGATGTATGCGGCGAACCATTTAGATGGCGTTAAGGCGATTGTCTGTATGACTGAATCGGGTTATACGCCTCAAATCATGTCGCGTATCAATTCAGATATTCCGATTTTGGCGTTTGCCAGACGAGAGCAAACACGATCTCGTCTGGCGCTTTGTCGAGGCGTTTATGCTATTGATGCTGATAAGGCAGTTGAGTCAACAACAGAAACTCACCAATGGGTCAGCGAACAGCTCTTAAAATTTGGCTACGCTACGGATGGTGATTTGGTGATTTTTGCGAACGGTAAACACCATCAGTTAGGAGGGACAAACAATATGACAATTATTCGTATTGGTGACTAGGAGACCGTCCGAGAACAGTCTGCTCGACCTAAATTCCAGATAAGCGGCTAA
>CAKMZU010000071.1:0-10142 GCA_929200485.1 uncultured Gammaproteobacteria bacterium
GTTCAGCTGTACGCTTTGCTTTTTCTGCTTTGGCGGCAGCAGCTTTTTCTGCTCTGGAAATTTTTCTTTCTGTCGCTTTTTGAGCCTTCTCAGCTTTTAAAAGAAGCTGCTTTTCAATGCGAACGTTTTCACGGTCAATGCTCGCTTTAATTTTGTCTTCGGCGGCTTTAATCTTTTTGTGGTTTCTTATATCAGATTTAATTTTTCTCAGATCATCTTTCTTTTGAGTCAATTCATCTTTAATAAGGTCAAAGTCGGCTTTAGACTTATCAAGCGTTTTGGATAAGGTGGCAGCATTTTTTGCTTTTTTCTTTTGTGCTGTTAAGAACTTTGCTCGGTTATTCCTAACTTTGTTTCGGCTAGTGACTAGTTTCTTTTCCAGAGATGCAATTTTTTTTGTGGTGGATTGAACACTGGAAGAAAGCTGTTTTTCAAGCTTGATTTTCAGTTTTTCGATTTCATTTTGAATATCGCTCACTGATTCAGTTGTCTTTTTCTCAGCCGCCATAGTTATTACCTATTTAGTTATTGCCTGTTTGAATTAGCCATTGGGAGATCATTGAATGAGATCTTTGATTTTAATTCATGATTTCGGTCAAGGATTAGGATTGCTATTCTAAATCAAAAAGTCTGTAAGTTTCAAAAAAAAACGAAAAAATTTGTTAAAAAGCCTTTAAAAGTAAAGAAAACTTTCAAAATAAGACAATTTTGTATCTTAACGCTTAGTTTTACATTGCCGTTTATAATATCAACTCGATCTTTTTAACTGTTACTGATATTTATTAAATTAAATTATTTTTGTCTTGCTTTATTTAAAGCATCGAATAATTAACATTGTCTTTAACTATTTTACTCATTTAGGTGATTCATCTTTGGAGTTCTTGCAAGAGTGAGGCTGGTAATTTTTTTTGCGCCTTTATCTTTTAGTGTTTTTGCTAGTGCATTCATCGTTGCTCCTGTTGTCAAAATATCATCTATAACGCCAATAGATGCTCCGGTTAGCTGATAATCGCAGTGGTAGCAATTAAGAACAGCAGCCTGTCTACTTTTAGCGTTAAGGGTTTTTTGGTGCGGTTTGTCTTTAATTTGTTTTATTAAAAAAGGCTTGAAAGGGGTTTTGATCAATTTTGAAATCTCAATTCCTATATTGAGTGTTAATGGCGGCAGCTTGTTGAATTCTCTCGCTCTAAATCGAGGAGCGTGTGTTAGGTAATCGAAAGTAAGCTGTTCTTTTTGAATTTTATGGGTCAGTAGGTTGGTTGCCAGTTGTAAATATTTTTTTTCCTGATCGGTTTTTAACCTTTTTAGCAGGCGTTTTCCTAACCCGAAATAAAGCATTGATGAAATATTTCGATCGAATATTGGGCGTGTAATTTGGCAATTGCTGCATATTTCTCCACCTGTTACAGGTGAATCACAGAGCGAACATTGTTGATTATTGTACTCTAACGCTTGAAAGCAGTACTGACAGAGATTCTTTACTGGTGAACTAGGAGGGCTTAATTGAGATTGACAGATTAAGCATTCTTTTGAAAGATTAAGTAGTTGGAAATCCATTTTATAACATAGCTTAATATCGAATATAGGATGGTACGGTGTTGTCGATAATAGAAATAGGTTTTTGCTATATTATTTTTTAATAAATTTACCTATGTAAATGGTGTTATTAAATAGTCAGTCGGTTTTGCTATTGTTAATAGGGATGTATTCAGAAAATGGATGGAGGTAAGAGGACGATCGAGTTGTCCTTTTCAACTATCACCTTATTAATGATTCTGCTTATATCGTGGTTTCCATATATTCGATTAGTTTTGGGGTGAAATTTGAATTCAAGTTAACTTTTTTATTTTTGGAAGTTGACTGTGATGGTGTCTTTGTTAACATATCGCTCTTTCGATTCTCTGGTACGAGTTTCTTGATTAACTTTCAAAATCCCCAAGGCTTAGGGCGATATTTGGAAAGCAGGTGCCAGGAAGTTCAGTGTCAGATAGCAGAATGAAGGCAACAAGATGACAAGTACACAAATTCCAACAAGATATGATTGGTCCTATCAGGAGATAGCGGCGTATTTTGATTTGCCTTTTAATGACCTGATTTTTCAGGCGCAAAGTATTCATCGAGAGATTTTTGACCCAAATAAAGTTCAGCTAAGCACCTTGTTAAGTATTAAAACAGGTAAGTGCCCAGAAGACTGTGCCTATTGCTCGCAAAGTAATCGATATGATACAGGGCTCAGTTATGAAGAGTTGATGGAAGTTGAAGCAGTGGTTGAAGCGGCTAAAGAGGCTAAAGCTGCAGGCTCTGAGCGGTATTGTATGGGCGCTGCCTGGCGCTCACCCAAAGGCCGTGATATGGCAAAAGTTACTGCAATGGTTAAAGGGGTAAAAGCCTTAGGAATGGAAACCTGCATGACACTAGGTATGCTGAATAAAGATCAGGCAAATGAATTGGCAGAAGCAGGATTAGACTATTACAACCATAACCTGGATACCTCCCCAGAATACTACAAGCAAATCATTTCAACCCGAAAATATCAAGACCGTTTAGATACCTTGCAGCATGTAAGAGACGCTGGAATGAAGACATGCGCAGGCGGTATTGTCGGTATGGGTGAAACGCGAGATGATCGCATTGGCTTTTTACAGCAGTTAGCGAATCTGCCTGCTCATCCTGACTCAGTGCCCATTAATCAGTTGGTTAAAATAGAAGGGACACCGCTGGATTTAACACTTGAAGAACAAATTGATTCATTTGAGTTCATTCGAATGATCGCGATTGCTCGAATTCTTATGCCTTATTCATATGTGAGATTATCTGCCGGTCGTGAAACAATGAATGATGAAATGCAGGCCTTGGCCTTCTTTGCAGGTGCGAATTCGTTATTTTATGGTGATCGACTACTGACCACTGACAATCCTGAATCTTCGAAAGACAGGCAGTTATTTAAACGCTTGGGTATCAACAACGAAGAGCATGTCATTGACGATCTGAGTGATGATGGCCTAAACGGTGACCCTCAAACCCAATCTGTCTCTGCGGGAACTTCAGAAAATTCTCTTTTTTATAACGCTGTTTGAATTTTAAATGAAACATTTAAAAGCTCGATTGCAGCAGCGTCTCGAAAAACGGGAGCAAGCGCAATGGATGCGAACGGTCCGAAAAGCGCAATCGCCGATGGGCCGTGAAATTCATATAGAAAATCAACAATTTCTGAATTTCAGCTCTAACGATTATCTTGGATTTGCTAACCACCCCCAAATTCGCCAAGCGACTATCGATGCGATTGCGCAATATGGTGTCGGTGGCGGGGCATCCCATATCATCTGCGGGCATAGTGAGCCACATCATCATCTAGAGAGGAAGATTGCTGAACTACTCGATCGAGATGATGCCTTGCTATTTTCAACGGGGTTTATGGCTAATTTGGCAGTGATGACTAGCCTGCTTGAGCGGAAAGATGCCGTATTTCAAGACCGTTGGAATCATGCCTCGTTAATTGATGGTGGTTTAGCTCAACCCGGCTCTTTTGTACGCTTTAAACACAATGATATGACCGATTTGCAGGCTAAGCTTGAATCAACACCAGCAAGGCACCGCATCATTTGTGCTGATTCAGTGTTTAGTATGGACGGTGATATTTGTGATACCCAAGGTTTGGTTTCACAGGCACAAGCTTATGATGCGCTTTTGTATCTAGATGATGCGCATGGCATAGGTGTTCTTGGCGATAGCGGTCTAGGCATTATTGATCATGCGAAATTATCTCAAGAAGAATTGCCCCTGATTGTCCTGACATTGGGTAAGGCGTTAGGTTGTGCTGGGGCTTTGGTGGTTGGGGAAAAAACCTTAATTGAGACCATCAGGCAGTATGGCCGATCTTATATCTATACTACTGCATCACCACCAGCGATTGCTGCCGGCGTTTCAAAAGCCTTGGACTTATTGGCTGAGTCGCCAGGTACAAGACAACATCTTAGTGCACTTATTCATTACTTTATCGATAAGGCAACAGCTTGTGGCTTGCCTTTGATGCCTTCACCAACCCCGATTCAACCTCTACTTTTAGGTTCGGAGGAAGCCGCTTTGTCTTGTCAAACTTTCCTTGAGCGCAAAGGGATTTTGGCCACTGCGATCAGGCCGCCTACCGTACCTGTGGGTTCTTGTCGTGTGCGTTTGACGTTGACAGCTTCTCATACATTTGCAGATATTGATTATTTGTTGGCTTCTGTAAGTCAGTGGTTAGAGGCTAATGAATGAGTATGTACCCGAGTACAATGATATCCAATGACCAATGCTTAACTGTTTGGACAATGAACCGTTATGAGGGAAGTCGTTTTACCGCCAAGGCTGATCAACCCGCCTGTTTGCTGATTAGTGGTTGGGGGTTATCTTCTCAGGTTTTTGATTTGATTTTGCCATCACTGGCCCTGCAGTTTGATGTCTATACCTTAGATAGACATTTCACTGAAAGTGATCTGACACTTGAACAGGTAAGCGGCGAATTGAAAAATCTGTTAATTCAGTTTTCTGAAAAGACCAAAAAGAATTTTTGGTTAATGGGTTGGTCATTAGGTGGCAATATTGCATTAAAGGCCGCAGCAGATGCATTAAATCAAGGGTTAACTGGACTTGAGGGCCTTTTTTTGGTGGGTACAAGCCCTAAATTTATTGCTGAAGAAGGTTTTTCTCAAGGAGTGCAATCAGCTGATTTTCAGCAGGTGCAAACACGCCTTTTGAAAAACAAAACGCGTGCGTTGGCTTATTTTGATCGCCTTCAAGTGCATGGTGATAAGGATGCTCAAACACTTATTTCTGCATTGAAATCTCTTCGGGCCGTAGAGCCCGAACTCAGTGATAAGCAATTAGCATCTGAGCTTGATTGGTTGTTTGGTGTTGATCAGCGTGAATTATTGTCATCATTTAAAAAAACCGTTTATTGGTTTTTTGGTGAAAAAGATGGTTTAGCTTCGGCTGATATTGCTGCATGGATTAAGAATACTTACCCAAAAATGATGACGTTTGTTATAGAGGGCGCCTCTCACCCTGTCTTTTTATCAAAGCCGGAACCTTTTTTAACGCAATTGGATCAGTGCCTTTACCACGAAAGTCATCAGTATGAAAAGAAGCAAATGGCTAATCGTTTCAGTAAGGCAGCAGTCACTTATGATAGCTTCGCCCGCCTTCAACAATTAGTCGGCGAAAAATTGTTTGCTCGAAACAGAGAACGGCAGTTCGATCAAATGCTTGACGCCGGTTGTGGAACGGGATTTTTTAGTGAATCTCTGACGAGAGTAAGTCAGCAAGTGTTAGGAGTGGATTTAGCTGCTGGTATGGTGGACTATGCAAAGCAAAATCATTCATCAAATGCACTATGGATTCAAGGTGATATTGAAGTCATGCCCTTTAAGCCTCAATCGCTTGATGGTATTTTTTCAAGTCTTGCAGTGCAGTGGGTGGAGTCGTTAAGCGGGTTATTGAAAGAGTGGTATCGACTACTATCTCCAGGCGGAGAGGTTTTTATTTCGACACTTGGTCCTAAATCTTTATTTGAGCTTCGGCAAAGTTTTGAAGCTATCGATCAATTTCAGCATGTGAATCAGTTTTTATCCTTTGATGCTATTCAAGCCGAGATTAATGCTTCTGAATTTGAGGTCATTGAAGCGTGTCAAACAGAAGAAATATTAAGTTATCCAAGTTGTTTGGGTGTGATGAAAGATTTAAAAGGGATAGGGGCAACACTTATTAAAGGTAAGCACGCCAAAGGCTTGATGACGAAAGAGCGACTGGAAAAGCTAGCTGAGGCCTATGATGAATACAAACAATCAGATGGAACCATTCCTGCGACTTATGAAGTGATTTACCTTCATCTGAAAAAGGTGTCAGCAAAAAGACGTACCACCTAACTGTCGACACAATTATCTAATTACTGGCTGAATTATGACCAAGCGTTATTTTATTACAGGCACTGATACAGATGCTGGGAAAACGTTTATTGCTTGTGCGATGCTTGAAAAAGCAAAAGCAGAAGGTTTAACGACTCGGGCGATGAAGCCTTTGGCAGCAGGAGCGGAGGAGCATAACGGGCAGCTTGAAAATAGCGATGCAACGCTGTTGCAATTTCATGCAACTGAACTTCTTCCTTACAGTCAGGTAAATCCCATTCTACTGGAAGCCCCCGCTGCGCCACATATCGTTGCTGAAAAAGAAAATCGCCGGTTATCAGCAAGACAGCTAACAGGCTTCATCAATGGATTTATGATGAACAAAGCAGATCTTTTTATTGTTGAGGGTGCAGGTGGATGGTATGTGCCTTTAAATTATCGTGAAACACTGGCGGATGCGATAAAGCCACTTAATCTTTCCGTCATTATTGTGGTTGGTCTTAAACTTGGCTGTTTAAATCATACCTTGCTGACGTTGAAAGCGATTCAATCGGATAGTTTGAAAGTGGCTGGTTGGATCGGCACTCAAGTCGATCCTGAGATGCGTTATCTGGAAGAAAACACCGAAACATTAAAACATATGATTGGCGCTCCCTGTCTTGGGATTGTGCCATTTATGAAAAATCCTGACCCTGTTAGGGTAGCAAGCTATATTACCTTGCCGCAATAGCCCGCCATCGCCAAAAGGTTATCTTAGGTAGGAGGTCATTGTCATTTACTTGGACTTTCTTAATGAATGCATCACTGACTTTGATGCATTTTTGATAGAAATATTAGTGTCAATGATGTACGAGATGTCAGATTTTTCTGCAGATTTGTACTTGTCTTCAAAAGACTTATAAATGGCCGCGGATGCTCTGTAGGACTCTATATCCAGAGTTATTTTACTTGTCGGTTCAGGAACTTCCTGTTGATATGCAGTTATTTTCTTGGATAGAGCGACTGCTTTTTCTATATCTTCTTGATCGGAGATACCACTTTCGCTTGCGTTGTTAAGAATTCTGAAGATGTTTGGGCTATTGTTTGGCTTAATTTTGAATAAAGGGTGTTCAACATCTATTGACTCCAACTTGATATCTTTAGTTGAATTTTGTGTTGCAGTCTCATAAGCAACTTCATATGCGGTATTGTATCTTCTGTTTTCATCAGCGACCATTTTTAGAAGACTTTCGCTCGTTGTGATTTTATCTGTTTCTATTCGGTCAAGTAGCCTGACAACCATTTTTCCAATCGTGCTTCGAACTTCTGTATCTTTAATATTTAAATTGTGGTGAATAAAGGTTTCAACCGTTTGCATGGTTGTAAAGAATAACTCAGGGTTGACTCTTCTGAGTGTTTTGGCACGTTCGCCACCAAATTCAAGTAATATTTCGTTACCGGGCTGGTTATTTATTTTGCTTAATGTTCTGGAATATGCTTCATTTTCTAATTGCTTGGCTATTTCAGGGTTGGAAGGTAGAGTGATGCCTGGAGAGGAGGCATTAGAATTGGTTGAATAGTATTTTGATATCAAATAACTAATACCCGCCGCTGCCCCAATACTAAGTAAAGCCCCTGCAATGACTTTAAAATTTTGAAAGGGGTGTTTACTCGAAGAAAAGAATAGATCGTGTTGAGAGGGTACCTTTTTTTGGGCTGTGCAACTCGAACAAATTAAGACGGAAAAAATGCAGAGAAATGTATAATAGCGCATGGTATGCCTATATCGATAGTTAATAGATATTTCTTTAGCTATAGCGCTGATATCAATAAAGCTCTATCTATAATAAAAAAGTAATGGATGGCAGCGCCGCTTCGAGACGCTCCCCTATTTTTAATTAACGCTTTTTCACTAGCAGGCTGCCGATAGAGTAACCTGCACCAAATGAGCAAATAACACCAATGTCACCTTGTTGGCAGTCATCCTGATGCAAATGAAATGCAATAATTGACCCTGCTGAGCTGGTGTTTGCATATTCATTAAGAATAATCGGTGCTTCTTCTTCGGTTGCTTCTCGGCCTAAGACTTTTTTCGCGATGAGTTGATTCATCGAAAGGTTGGCTTGATGTAACCACAGCTTTTTAATATCACTTGCCGTCATTTTATGGTCATTAATTTGCGTAGTGATATGCTCAGCTGCCAGTGGACAGACTTCTTTAAACACTTTTCGGCCGTTTTGCATAAATAACTTATCGCGGGCGAACTGAGTTTCTTCTGATGTTCGATTGAGAAAACCGGCGTTATTTCGGATATTGTTCGAAAATCTGGTTGCTAATTTTGTATCTAAAATGGCAAAGCCATGGTTTGGCGGAGCCGTCTCTTCTGATTCAATGACCAGTGCAGTTGCAGCATCGCCAAAAATAAAGTGGCAATCTCTATCACTAAAGTCCAGGTGACCACTGCAGATCTCAGGATTAATGACAAGTACGCGCTGTGCCTGGCCGGACTGAATACTGGCGATGGCATTGGCTACGCCAAATGTTGCGGATGAACAAGCCACATTCATATCATAAGCAAAACCTTGAATGCCCAGGTGTTCTTGAACCTCAATGGAAACCGCTGGGTAAGGACGTTGCAGGTTAGAGCAGGCAACAATGACGCTATCGATATCTTCCGGTTTAAGATCCGCTTTGATTAATGCCTTTTCAGCCGCTATGACAGCCATTTCTGCCTGAATGCTGAGTTGGTCATCAGATCGCTCGGTTAATTCAGGACACATTCTTTCCGGGTTTAATATGCCGGATTTGTTAATAACGTGGCGGTTTTCAATGCCTGAAGCTTTAATAATGAAGGCTTCACTTGAGTAGAGCTTGGACTTATCGAGGCCTGCATCGGCATGTTTATCAATATATTGATTAAAGGCGTTGACCAGTTCTTCGTTGTTGATGCTTTCCGATGGCGTGAATAATCCTGTTCCTGTTATGACGCAATTGTTTTTTAACGTTTTTTGAGACATAGGGTGTGATCCGGCGAATGGTGCAGTGCGTATGGTAAATATGGAATTTTTTTGGAAGTTCTAAGAAAAATCGCTGCAGATGATAGCAAATAATCCAAGTTAACGGTATTATCGCAGCTAATTTTTTTATGAAAGCTAATAACATCAACGGGGAGTAGCATGCCTGAGTATAAGTCACCCCTTCGGGATATCCAATTCGTTCTCGAAGACTATCTTGATTGTAGTTCACATTATGCATCACTAGTTGGTGCTAATCTGTTAGACGATGAAACACGTGTTGCTATCACTCAAGAAGCCGCTAAATTTGCTGAAAACGTCCTTTCGCCAATTAGTCTGTCGGCAGACTCAGAAGGTTGGCAGTTCAATAATGGTGAAGTGAAAACGCCGACTGGATTTAAAGAAGCCTTCACTGCTTATGCCGAAGGTGGCTGGGCGGGCATGATTTCCGATGAAAACTACGGTGGTCAAAATTTGCCTGGCTCGATCGGTATTGTTGTCAACGAAATGCTAGGTGCTGCGAACTGGGCATGGACCATGTACACAGGGCTTAGCTTTGGCGCGATTAAATGTATCGGTGAGCATGGTACTGAAGAACAGAAAAATATTTACATGGCGAACCTGATCGGCGGTACTTGGACAGGTACCATGTGTTTAACAGAATCTCATTGTGGTTCGGACGTTGGCCTGTTGAAAACAAAAGCAGAGCCCCAATCTGATGGAACGTACAAAATTACCGGTAATAAAATTTTTATCACTGGTGGTGAGCACGATATGGCAGAAAACATTGTTCATCTTGTGCTAGCACGTGTTCCAGGTGCGCCTGAAGGCTCTAAAGGTATTTCTTTATTCTTGGTGCCCAAATTTATTCCTAATGCCGATGGCAGTCTGGGTGAGAGAAACCAGCTTAGCTGTGGCTCGATTGAAAAGAAAATGGGTATCAAAGGTTCTGTCACCTGTGTGATGAACTTTGATGGCGCAAAAGGCTTTATTGTTGGTGAAGAAAATTCTGGTTTAATGCAGATGTTCACCATGATGAACGATGCGCGTTTAGGGACTGCACTTCAGGGTTTGTGTGGTGCTGAAGCCTCTTTCCAAGGTGCGCTAGCCTACGCTAAAGAGCGTTTGGCTATGCGTGCATTGACTGGCCCTAAAAATACTGATGGCCCTGCAGACCCGATTATTGTGCATCCAGACGTTCGTCGTATGCTGATGACGCAAAAAGTCCTTTCTGAAGGTTTCCGGGCCTTTTTATATGGTGTTGCGT
>CAKMZU010000071.1:10152-12560 GCA_929200485.1 uncultured Gammaproteobacteria bacterium
TACTAACCGAGGTGTTCAGGTCTTTGGTGGTCATGGTTACATCCATGAGCACGGGATGGAACAATTGGTTCGTGATACACGAATTTCAACGGTTTATGAAGGCACAACCGGTATTCAGGCATTGGATTTGATTGGTCGTAAAGTCATGGGTTCTGGTGGTGAATTACTTCGCAAGTACACTAAGCAAATTCACAAATTCTGTGAATCCAATAAAGACAGTGACGTGCTTGCGTCGTTGACTGAAAAGCTGGCTGAGCATAATAAACTATGGGGTGATTTAACGGTTCATCTTGGCACTAAAGCCGGCGAAAATGTTGATGAACTCGGTGCAGCTTCTGTTGATTACTTAATGTTTGGTGGTTATACAGCCCTTGCATTTACTTGGGCAAAAATCGCTGCAACGACACAGAATATGCTAGACAATGGCGCGAGTGACACAGCGTTTTATGAAGCGAAGTTAATCAGTGCAAAATTCTATTTTGATAAAATTCTGCCAAGAGCTAAAGCGCATCTTGAATCAGCAATGAATGGCGCTGATTCAGTTATGGCGCTTGAAGACGAAGCCTTTGCGTTTTAAGCTGTCATTTTAGCGGATTTCTAAAAAAGGCCGTTTGGCCTTTTTTAGTTTGTGTTGAAGGATTTTGAATGGACGAATATCTATGGATGAATCGCTAATGGATGAGCCTTTAATGGAAAATAATAAAGGAGTAATAAAAAAACGTCGATTTGATACCGATGAAGCGCGAATCAATCATTACTTGGCGCATCCTGAGCATCAGCAAGATAGAAAGCCTTTTCGCCCATTTTATTTTGTTCTGCTAACCTTTGGTTCGGTAAGTGGGCTTTTAAGCTTGGCATGGTTAGTTGTCAAACTCTCGGGTGTAGGTATATAAGCATCGAATGCGTCGAAGTCATTGTTGAACTTTCGTTGCTCACCGCTGTCAATCGAGCAATTTTAAGATAAGTCTAGAGAGTGTGTTTAATTCAGGGCGCCCTTTAGTCAAACGATTGGAAAGAAACCGCGGGGGCGGTTCATCATGCAACGAATAGTCATAGTTGGTGGGGGAGCAGGTGGAGCGGAATTAGCCACTATGCTAGGTGATCATTTAGGTAAGCGAAAAAAAGCAGAAATTGTTTTGGTTGATGCGAACCGTACGCATTTCTGGAAGCCTCGATTACACGAGGTCGCGGCGGGTGTGATGGATGCGGAAGCCGATGAGTTGGACTATATGGTGCACTCTAAAAAGCACCATTTCACGTTTAAGTTAGGCCGATTTACAGGTCTTGATCGTGAAAACAAACGTATCATTCTAGCGCCTTTACTGGATCAGGGAGAAGAGATTTTACCTGAGCGAGAATTAGCGTATGACTATCTCGTTATCTCTGTTGGGAGTCAAACCAATGACTTTGGAACAAAGGGAGCGTCGGAGCACTGTATTTTCCTGGATAAGCGCAATGCCGCTGAAGCTTTTCATCGTCAATTCTTAAATGTCTATCTTAAAGCCTCTCAAAAAGAAAACACCCAATTTAATATCGCCATTGTTGGTGCAGGGGCAACGGGTGTGGAGTTGGCGGCCGAGCTTAATCATGCAGCGCATCAGTTAGTGCATTATGGTTTTGATGGCATCAAGCCTGAAAATGTATCCATTACCGTTATTGAAGCAGCAAATCGTGTCATGCCAGCGTTGTCCGAAAGAGCTTCAAAAGCTATTCGTCGCCAGCTAGGAAATCTGAATGTACAAGTGTTAACGCAGGAGATGGTAACCGAGGTGACTGATGATGCACTTTATACCGCCAGTGGCAAAGTCATTCAGGCAAGTCTTAAAGTTTGGTCTGCTGGGGTTAAAGCGCCGGACTTTTTAAATGGCATTGGTGGCTTATCTTGTACGCGAGCAAATCAGATTATTGTTACGCCTGAACTGCAATCCAAAGATGATGAATCCATCTTTGCTTTTGGCGATTGTGCCAGTTGTGTTTTAGAGGGCCAAGAGCGGCCTTTACCGCCGAGGGCGCAAGTGGCGAGTCAGCAAGCGAAATATTTAGCGAAGTGTTTTAATGCGAAATTTGCCAATAAACCCGTTAAAGCCTTTGTTTATAAGGATAAAGGATCACTGGTATCGCTATCCAAGCAAGGTACGGTAGGGAATCTAATGGGGAATTTAAGTAAAGACTTTACCTTTGAGGGTAAAATTGCACGCTTTATTTATATTAGCCTTTACCGATTGCATCAAAAAACGCTGCATGGCTATTTCACAACCGCTTTGTTGATTCTTAAAGATCTTATTTCAAGAAAAACCGGTGCAAAGATAAAAGTACATTAATGTCAAAATGCCTCTGTTCAGTCAGGGGTTATTTATTAGGAACGGTGGCAGGCGGTGTCTTGGCAAACGTCTTCAGCATTCTAACTC
>CAKMZU010000072.1:0-4435 GCA_929200485.1 uncultured Gammaproteobacteria bacterium
ATGCTGGGGCGCTGTCTGCTAAAAACGGTAACTTTTTATCTTCTGCTTCCCTAAGTTCAGTAGCCATACAATATCATTTAATATCAAGCGCAAAGGGAGAAACATTGACTATCTAACCACTATGGCTAACGATTATTTTTTATCAATGCTTCGCGTATGCCAGGCAGCGATAATGTAGAAGTGCTAAAGGAGAGCGCTACATAGATAGTGCCTGAGGCAGCCAGGTTGCCAAGGGTGGAAACGCAACAATGGCTAGCAAGACGAGTAGCTGAATAATAATAAAGGGAATAACGCCTTTGTAGATGGTTTTAGTTGAGATGCTTTTATCGGCGACGCCGCGTAAATAAAACAGTGCGAAGCCAAATGGCGGTGTTAAGAAAGACGTTTGCAGGTTTATCGCAATGAGAATACCGAGCCACACCGGATCAATCCCCATCATAATCAATGCAGGCCCAATGATGGGAACAACAACAAAAGTGATTTCAATAAAATCCAGAATAAAGCCAAGTAAAAATATTAAAAGCATAACAACAAAGAGGGCACTCATTTGACCGCCGGGCAGTTGATGAAAGAATGACTGTACTAGCTCATCTCCGCCATACCCTCTAAATACAAGAGAAAAACAAGCGGCACCAATCAAAATCATAAATACCATGGCGGTGACTTTGGTGGCATTTAATAAGCTGTTCTGCAGCTGCTTGAATGACATTTTTTGCAGTAGCGCCAGACAAAATGCACCAAAAGCGCCAACAGCTGCGGCTTCAGCAGGGGTTGCCAAGCCTGAAATAATGGACCCAAGAACGATTAGTATTAACAATAACGGTGGAATAAATCCCGTTAAGAAACTCCCAAGGTCAAAGGATTCCTCAATAATATTGTGCTTAAGCTTTCGTGTTTTGAAAAGAACGTAAAGGCTATAGAGGGCGACCAGTAAAACCCCTGGAATAATCGCTGCGACAAATAGTTCGCCAACCGATAAGGTGTCGGGTGAATAATTACCCAAAGCCAGCTGGGCTTCATTGTTGGCAGTTGATAGTGTATCTGCGAGAAGAACCAAAGCAATAGAGGGCGGGATAATTTGCCCAAGGGTACCTGTTGCACTCACGATACCTGTAGCAAGGGCTGCTGGATATTGGTTTTTTATCATGGCAGGGAGTGCGATTAACCCCATGGTGACTACCGTGGCGCCGACAATACCGGTACTAGCTGCGAGTAATGCGCCGACTAATACAACACTCAATGCAAGGCCGCCGGGTAGCCTTTTTAACATGACTGCCATTTGCGTTAGCATTTTTTCAGCAATTTTCGATTGCTCTAAAAATACACCCATCAATACAAATAAAGGCACAGCAGTTAGCAGGCTATTATTCATAATACCGAAAAGCCGCTCTGGCAGGGATAAAATAAAGCCTTGGTCAAACACCCCAAACCCAACGCCAAGGGCCGCAAATATCAGTGAGACACCGGCTAATGTAAAAGCGACAGGAAAGCCCAGTAACAGGCAAACGCAGACAGCGAGAAATAAACTAATGGCAATCATTGAGCAGCCTGTTGTTGAAAAACTAATGGTATGGCGTTTTGGAAGAAGAGTGCGATTCCCTGAAGCAAAAGAAAGAAGACACTCAACGGCAGGAAACCTTTAAACAGGTAGTAAAAGCTTAATCCGTCAGGCTCTGGTGACCGTTCTCTGATAAGCCAGGCGTCATAAAAAAAATCAGCCGTTGTTGTAAGTAAAAACAAACAAAAGGGGATTAAGAACACTAAAGCGCCCAAGGCGTTGATCCAGTACTTTTGCTGTATTGTCATTTTTTGATAAAAAATATCGACCCTGACATGGCCATCGCAACTTAGGGCATAACAAAGTCCCAGCAAAAAAGCGTTAGCATGAAGAAAAAGGGTAGCTTCCTGTAATGCAATAGAGCCGATATTGAATAAATAGCGGAGGATAACAATAACTACCGTGATGAGCATCATTGCAAAGAGCTGCCAGGCAGCAAAGATGCCTATGACCCGACTGATTCGATTGATTAAGGCCACCGCTACACCCTGGATATAAAAAACAGCATTTTAAACGCAGCCAGTGTCCCAATCAAAAGTTTTGGAACTTTTTTTGATAAAGCATAAACAAAGTAAGGTTATGTGGATGTTTTATAAGGTTGGTATTTTATGAGAAGTTTATATGTTTCATTGTTAATCATCTTATTTTCTTTAGTGCCTGTTCATGCGGAGGATGCTGAATCAGCACCAATAGAGAAGGAGAATGATTTCAAAGAAGAATTAAAGGAAAAGTTATTAAAGAAAAAATATTTATGGTTAAAAGTTACAGGTGGAGTGATTGGGGTCAGTGCTTCATTGTATGGAGGTGCGCTGATTATCAATCACTTTCGAGATGAAGATAAAAAGTTGCTATTTGGTTATTATCAGAAGCGTTTTTTTGAAAGAAACAAAGTCAGTACGCATGGCAGAAATACATTTTATGCAGAAAACCAAATTGACGGAAAACTGTTGCTTGGCAAAGGGATAAGTATGTCAATCGACAAAAAACCGTTGTCAGGGCGAATGATCGAAACCGTTCGATATGATTCAGATAAACCTGCGGAAAATACAGATTACATTATCGTTTATTGCGGGGGGACCGGGCAGGATCAAGGCGGTGGCCATGCTTATCTATCTGAGATTGTTGAAAGAACTGGCGTGCCAGTCGTCACTTTTAATTATCCAGGTTATGGTGAGAGTGAAGGGAAAACAGAGCTTGGTATAAACCAGAAAGTCGCAAGTGCTTTTATGGAACAGTATAAAGATAAAAAAGTCATTTTGTTTGGGCACTCGTATGGAGGCTCTGTCGCCATTGACCTAGCCTATCGATTTCCGCAGGTTAAAGAGATTTTTACAACGGGCACGTATGCGTCTGCTTATAAAATAGGTTTGGAGGGTTGTAAATGGTACGAAAAACCATTGGCTCCCTTTATTATGAGCAAGAATCGATATAGCAGTGAATGGAATCTACAGCAGATGCCTCAGCGAGAGGATGGCGAGTTGTTAAATATGGTTGGCTTCCATGGTAAGGATGATAAAGTGGTGAGTTACAAGCACCTTGAAGATCTAGAGTCTGCAGCGAATCAAAATATAAGTTTTAATTCGATCGGAAGTACGGATAGCAACCATAGCTCGATCACAGACTTTGCTGTTCCCTTTATTTGTGCAAGGATTAGCAAGCTAGTGAATCAATAGGATCTCGAATCTGTTTTTCGCCCAAAGCGATTTCTTTGGGCCCGGATTCTTGCCCTATACTGATCAGTATCTTGGCAGCTACCTAATAAAAACGACATTCTTGCGAGGGTGGGGACAAACCCTTGATGAATGTTTATGTTCATTACCCTCTGGATAACATCAAGATTTTTGTTGGCGGCGTCAGGAGGGTATAATAAATCTTTTATCTGAGCCGCCTTTCTTTATTATGTCAAAATCAATGTCGTCCGAATCAGAATCCACATTAGTGCACCTATTGGCTGGGCAACGCCCCGATGGCCAGTTAATATTTGAAGATGTCAGTGCGAAAGCGATAGGTGATGGCTGCTATGAGCTGTTGGCTTCCCCTTTATTTTGCCGGGGGGCTGCAAAGGGAGACCTGATCCGTGTACAGGCGGCAGGAAAATTCGACATAGAAAAGCACGGCGGTAACCTGTGTATTCGAGTGATCTCGAAATCACAGTTAGATATTATTGAAACACGTTTAAATGCCTCGATAAAAACAATCAATGGTGAATGTGAAACGCGAGCGGATCGTATTCTGGTCTATTCTGTTCCTGTGGCGGCTGGATTCGACGCGATTGAAAAAGTCTTTGATGCTGCTCTAAACCAGCAGGAAGATTCAGCTTGGCTATATGCTAATGTGTACGATCCCATGGACGGTGAGACACCATTGAATTGGTGGCACGATTATTTAGCAAAATAACAGGGTATAGAGTTAAAGAGAGCTAGTGCTATGTTGATGTTAATTTCCCCAGCAAAATCATTGGATTTTGATACAGATTTTAAAGATGTTATCTACAGTACGCCGGATTTTTTGGGGGAAAGTGATACGCTTATCCAGCAGTTGCGTGAACTTACCCCTCAGGATGTGGGGCGTTTGATGAAAATCTCCGATAAATTGGCCGATTTAAACTTCGGCCGGTATTTGAACTGGCATCCGCCTTTTACGATTGATAATGCCAAGCAGGCGGTATTGGCTTTTCAGGGGGATGTTTATCAAGGCCTGCAGGCTGATACCTTCACCGCTAAACAGGCGGAGTTTGCTCAAGACCATTTACGAATTTTATCCGGTCTTTATGGTCTGTTACGCCCTTATGATTTGATTCAGCCTTACCGATTAGAGATGGGGACAAAATTTCAAAATAATATGGGTAAAGATCTATATGCATTCTGGGGAAATAAA
>CAKMZU010000072.1:4445-12513 GCA_929200485.1 uncultured Gammaproteobacteria bacterium
CCCCAATATTTAAAGACTATAAAAATGGCCAATATAAAATCATTAGCTTTTACGCAAAAAAAGCGCGAGGCTTAATGGCTGCCTATGCCATTAAAAATAAAATAACTCAGGCCGAAAAGTTAAAAAACTTTGATGTCGACGGTTATCAATTCAGTGCAAAAGATTCAACGGAAAAAGACTGGGTGTTTTTAAGAAAGATATAACAGTTCTGCTTAGAGAGCTTAGCTTAATAACATTAGTCCCATGCTTTATCTTGAATGAACATAGGGATTTGTTTTGAAAACACGAAAGTGTGTCTTATCGTTACTTGCTCTTCCTATTGTTTTATTGAGCCTTAATGGTTGTAATAATGATTCGGACGGCGGTTTTGCAAATGCGGTACAGTCTGTATATACAACGCCTGCGAGTAATACGAGGGTAACACTAACAGGTAAAACTAACAGGTAAAGCATAAGGCCTCCTTCTGCTAGCGTTAAAGCGTCAAGCACTTTCTCGGAGGCCCTCCTGGCATTTCAATTCAATACTTGGCCTCGGCTAGCGTGAACTATTAATAGTTGCATAAGTTTTCGCAGGTAGATTCAGCGCTCACCCTTAGCCCGTCGAAGGGTGCTCAATTTGCAAATGTGAAAACTTATAGGAAAGTTAATATCAATATCTTTCAATAGACGTCAGATTAAAGTATTGGATCGGCAGTTTGCTTAATAAGATGAATAATAAAATTTTTCTTTGATAGAAAGATAATATTGCCCCTGAAGTTATCTTGATTTAATGCGAAGTTTTCTGGCATACGAATCCATCTTTTGAACTTAATGACGACTTTAAGGTCATTGTGTTTGACGAATTTTGTTAGGTTCAGGCAATGTTCCATAGAGTAACCATTCTTTTAATCTTATTTCATATATCCCATCCTTATTATGTTCATTCTTCTAGCCTTAGAGAAATCACTAAAAACATGATATCAGATATAAAAAAGGGTAATGTGGTTACATACGGTCATCCTGGGAAGGAGGTATATGATGTTTTGAATATATTAAAAGGGGCAAATATTTGCCATCTTGGATTAAAAAAATACGGAAATATAAAAATATTAGTCGGTATAAAAAAAAATGAATCAGGAGTTATACAAAACTCAGAAATTACAAAATTGGGGTTGAAAGAAAAAACTAGAAATCTGATGCCTTTTTTGAAAAAAAATAAATCTTTTTCTATAGCTAAAGTTAAAGAAGAAGTGAAAATAGAAAGAAAACGTATTTATGATATATTAAGCGTTTTTCAAGGGCTAGGTTTATTTAAAAAACAGTCTAGGAGAGTTTATACGCTTATAAATACACAGGTGTCTCTTGACGATCAAATTGCGCAACTAAAAAGTGACCTTGAGTCAACTAATATGTCGATCAAAAATACTATTAACTCGATTAGCTCAGATGAAGGCTCATACACTACCTCAGTAGATCCTAATGAATCTTTAACTGATCGATCTACAGATTTCTCTGATGAAGAGTTAAGTAACCATTCAGAAGATCCATATCCATGTGCTGTGAATGGCTATAACCTGCCTATTGAGTACTTTAATCAGGGAGAGGAGCCAATAGTTAGTGCTTCTACTAAGGTAAAACCAAATGCGTTGAAATTTTTAAAGCAAGGAAAAGATATTTTTTCAAATCAGAAAAATAATGATTATTTTTGGTATGATAAGGGAACAAATTTTTATTATAAAGTAGATATTAATGATATTGTTCTTTATGAAGGAAATTTTGGCTTTAAGATAGATCCTTCCGAGCCATATTCACATAAAATTGGCAGTCATTCCTTCTACAAAGTCAATTGTGATGAGTCGCATTTGCAACCTTTAAATAGAAGTCATCCGTGTTCTGTCAATTTTGGTAAATCCTATAAAAAAATAGAGCGTGCTATACCATCTAAAATAAACGATAAAGATCGCTCCTTGCTAACAGAAAATGGCGTATCTATGAAAAGCGCTTTTGGAAATTATCCCACTAGGCAATCAGAAGAAATTTGCCATAAATTAGGTGTTGAGAACCCTATTGTAGGTTTTAACGATAAGATTGGCAGGGATCTAAATAATATGTCGAATTGGGATGCTTTAAACACTCAGGTTTTACCCGAGGTAGACCTTGGTAGTGCTTGTTTGAAAGTAGAGGAAGTAGAGGAAGTAGAGGAAGAAGATGATCTCTCTAGATTAATGCGTGATAATCCTTATACACAGCTCACTAATTCTTCTTATACACAAAATCCTAATGATTTGTGTTTGCAACTCAAGGTATATCCTTCTAATGAAAACCATGATGTAGATTCATTTCCATGCACTGATACTTTATATATAAATTAAGAGGAGATTTGGCTTTGGGCTGAAAGCATTTAAAGCCTCTCGCTCTAATCAAGTTATTATTTTTAGGGGGTTAGCTACCAGAACACATCTTGATCGTGGTGGCGACCATAAGAATAGCCAATAAAAATAACAAGACCTACCCGGTTGTTATTTAAAAACGCAAAAAATGCATTTTTTTTCTATCAGCTTTAATCCTTCAAATAGGCGCCATTGCTGATAGGCAAAGAATCCAGCGGCAACAATAACAGCCAGATAATAGATAATTTAGATAAGGGTATAAGCGATATGTCTTGAAAGGTTAGTGATGGAGATATGAATTCTTTAGTTGATAAATTTATAAAACTACCTTATACATCTTCACAGACTGAGGCCGGTAGTAATAGTCTGCCTATTGAGTACTTGTATCAGAAAGAGGAGCCAGCAGCTAGCACTTCTACTAAGATAAAATCAAATGCATTGAAATATTTTATGCGAGGAAAAAATATTTTTTCAAATCAGAAAAAAGATGATTATTTCTGGTATGAAAAGGAAACAGGATTTTATTATAAAGTAGATATTTATAATGTTTTTCTTGATAATGAAGATGTTTATTTTAAGCTCAATACTTTTAAGTCCTATCTGCGGGTAACTGGCAGTAGTTTTTTTTACAAAGCCAACTGTGATGAACCCCATTTGCAAGATCTAAATGGAAGTCCGCTGTTTTCTGTAAGTGCTGATGAGAATACTATATATAAAGCGACAAATGGAAAATACCATTAGTAAATTCAAGAGAGTAAGGTTCTAGCTGAAACATGAAATTAAACATCGCTATACTATTGACAATATATTTTATTATCTGTCAGGTAACTCTATCAAATGCAGGGGGTGAACTGGACCGTTGGATTATTGGCAAAGTGCCAAAAAAATACCTAAGAAAAATTAACCATGACGAGAAAAGAATAATCATATTAGCTAGAATTTTAAGTATGGAAATTCTTGAGAGGTGCAAGGCGCAGTTAACGGCTGTTGATTTAAGTGATAGTGAAACAGAAAAAATTGTTGATGAGATTGTGTATGCGTTTATTCATATTTCTATTGAGGATTTAGGTGCGGATTTAAGGGAGCCAGAAGATAAAAAGTTACCGTTTTTAGCAGACAGCGCCTTACCATCTGGAGACTTTTCACCAGGTAATGATATATTTTTAAATTCGGCTTCCCTAAGCAAGTCAAATGTGTCTTCTTGTCCAGCCAGAAAGAAACTGACTGGTAAATGGCAGTTTCTTCGTACAACCTATGTCTAGCAGCGATTGTCTGCTATCCTTTGACACGCAGGATGATCGGTGATTGTTGAATCGGACAAGCGCTGTGCATTGGCGCATTGATATATTTGAACTAAAACAATAATTTAATGTCATTCTATTGCGTAACTTTCAGGCAGTAGCAAGCAATGTTTCTTAGGGTATCTTTCCTGTTTATTCTGTTCCATATATTCCATTCATATTCTGGTATTCTCAGTCCAGAAAACACAAAAAAAATCTCCTCTAGTATTTCTCATTGTAGGGAAAATACCCAAAAAAAATTATGGCGGCAAGAATGGCGGCAAGAATGGCGGCAAGAAGAGGTTAAGGTCATTGAGTTTATAGCTTCGAAACTATACTTTAGCCTGTCTGGCTTGATAAGGAATACAGGTGTTTCTAGTGAAGGTTGTTCCGAGATATTAAAAAATCTGTCGGAACGAAAAGTTGTGGCAGCACAAGGTGGTCTAGATATCTATAAAAACCTGAGCTATTCCCCGCAATCTGAACCTTTTAGATCTTTGACTTTAGGTAATGACGCTATTAATACAATTGCTCCAGAAAAACATGAAATGAGTCAAAAGAAAACTGGTGTAAAAAAAGCTATTTCGAAAGGTAAATTTGTTGAGATTAATGGCTTTACATATTTCGAGGTTACAGATAAAAAAACAAGACAAAACTATCTCTACAAAGTAAATAAGGAGCGTCATTTTTTAGTAAATGGAAAAAAAACTTTCCCATTAGATACAAGTATTCGTTATTTAATAAGTAAAAAAAATAATAAAGATAATCATTTTGATGACTCAAATAAGAAGAAGCATTCTTGCCAGCAAGAGGATGAAATACCTAAGCAAGGTTCTGATGAGCTTACTACCAAAGGAAGAGATAATTCTTATAGATTTGCTTGGGAAGACGACACTTGCCCAGAAGAAAGATGTAGTATGCCTTCGCAGGATGTTGATATGTCCTTTTTTCAAGGAGATGATGAGCTATCAAAGATGGTACGAAGAGACTTTTGCCAAAAAGAAAAAAAATCGGAATCTAAGTTTCATGTTGAGAAATTGACTTTTAAATTAGGAGGTAGTTTTGCAGAAGAAAATGATTATGTTGGCGTTAATTACGAGACTATCCACCGTAAGTAGGTAGAGAAGAAAGTATGTCAGTTTATAAAATATTGGAATTTTTGATGAGATGATGGCAAGAAATAGCTTCCAATAGTTATAAGCAATAGATAAGCGAAGAGTCAGCTACCAGAACACATCTTGATCGTGGTGGCGACCATAAGAATAGCCAATAAAACCATAAATATTTTACCGTATTTCTGCATTAGCTCAGGTGAAGAGGGTTTGGCAAAGCGCTGGACTAAAGGAATAATGACAAATAAAGCTAAAAATAAAACCCCTAAAATGATTAGCAAATTTTGCATGCGACACCTGATGATTGTTTTGGCACAAGTGTTAGTTGTGCATATTTTTAAAGATATGTTTACTTAACTGCGCAATTATTTAACTGCGTAATCTAAGGCAATGCCAATAAAAATAACAAGACCTACCCAGTTGTTATTTAAAAACGCAAAAAATGCATTTTTTTCTATCAGCTTTGATCCTTCAGATAGGCGCCATTGCTGATAGGCAAAGAATCCAGCGGCAACAATAACAGCCAGATAATAGATAATGCCAAGCTCAAATTTATAGCCAATTAACAGCCAGATAAAGACAACAAACATCTGCATGAGCGAGGTGATTAATAAATCATAATCTCCAAATAGAATGGCAGTGGATTTAATACCCACTTTAAGGTCATCTTTACGATCAACCATGGCGTAGAAGGTATCATAAACCACTGTCCAGACGACAACGCAAATATAAATTAACCAGACTTCTTTTGGAAGACTGTTGGCCTCTGCAGCAAAAGCCATGACGACAGACCAGGAATAAGCAAGCCCTAAAAATACCTGGGGGAAATAGGTGTATCGCTTCATAAAAGGGTAAATGGCTGCGAGCGCAAGACCGACAACGGATAAGCCGATGGTTAGCCAGTTTGTTAACAGTACCAGAATAAACGCACATAAGCCCAGTATACCGAAAACACTCAGCGCTTCTTCTTTTGTAATCGCCCCTGTGGCCAAGGGTCTATCCTTTGTTCGCTTGATGTGGGCATCAAAATCCCTGTCAGCAAAATCATTAATGGCGCAGCCAGCTGAGCGCATCAAAAAAACACCTAAAGTAAAGATAATCAGATTTTTTACTGATGGAATTCCTCCGGCTGCGAGCCAAAGGCTCCAGAGAGTTGGCCAAAGAAGTAATAAACTGCCAATGGGGCGATCAAATCGTATAAGTTGTAAATACTGTGGTAAATGCTTAAGCGTCAGGCGCATGGTTCTCCCCAAGGCAGGGCGGTAAGAAGGTTTCAGCTACAAGGACTTGTTTGTTAAATACTGTGAAACAAGAACGGCGAGTAAATAACCGTAGGCTACCAGAGTAAAGCGCACCAACAACGGGGATGTCAGCAGCAGGTGTTAGATTTATATCAAAATGTGTTCTAGTCAGAGAGGGATGTTTAAACAACTCGGCACCTAACGATTGGTTTTTTAAACGGCGCAAATAAGTCAGTTTTCCGGTAGTGGTTGTGAACGGGATCAGTGATCGGCCATAGACCCAGGGGGTGCCGTCACACTCCAATAATACCTCTCGTATTAATGTTTTTTGTCGAGGCTTAAGGCCAAGGAGTTTAGCTTCTTCAGGGCTTGGATTGTGCCATTTTTGGTTAAGCTTTTTAACAGCAAACTGTTTTTTACAGTGACTTTTTAATTTTTCTGTTAATGAATGGGGATCAAGCAACCACTCCTTATAAGGGTTTTGGGCAAGGTGCATATTTTTTTTGTCAATATGGGGTCGCATGTGTTCAAGAATACCCTCTACAGAGAGTCGCTGAAAAAATTGCACAGAATGATGCGTTATTCTGCATTCTGATTCAACTATCTATTTGGTTTAGGAGCGCTAATTTAAGTTGTATAAAAATCGCACAATTACTGCCAGATGCTTGCTAAAAATCCCGTGGTCTGTATAGTTTGCACTCTGATTTTATTGTTAGATATAAGAAAAGGTTATACAGCATGGCGCAGTGGGAATGTATCGTTTGCGGATGGGTCTATGATGAGGCCAAAGGTGATCCAGAGAATGGCGTAGCTCCTGGCACAAAGTGGGAAGATGTTCCTGAAGAATGGTTATGTCCTGATTGCTGTGTTGGCAAAGAAGACTTCGAATTAATTGAAGGCTCGGAATCCAGCGCGGAAGACGAAGCAGCTGAAGCAGAACATGCGAATGACAAGCCAATCGTTATTATTGGTACTGGTCTTGCGGCATATAACTTGATCAAAGAATTCCGTAAACACGACAAAGAATCCCCGGTGATTATGATTACTCAGGATGATGGTCGTTATTACTCCAAGCCGATGCTTTCAACAGGCTTTACCAAAGATAAAGATGCTGATGGCCTGATGATGGCGGATGCCGGTACGGTTGCCAAGCAATTCCACGCAAGCCTTTGGACGATGACAACAGTGACGGCTATAGATACCGAGAAGCAGCAAATCACGGTCGGTGGTGCAACGCATATTGATTACCGCAAGTTAATCATTGCCTGGGGTGCTGAGGTTATTCGTCCTGAAATGGGCGGTGATGCACTTGATCAGGTTTATTCAGTCAACGACCTGATGGACTATGCAAATTTCCGTGATGCGATCAAGAAAACCGATGCCAAAAAAGTGGCCATTATCGGTGGCGGTCTGATTGGTAGCGAATTTACTAATGATTTAATTAATGGCGGTTTTGAAACAGAAACGATTGATCCAATGGGTTATTCATTGCCGACATTGTTGCCAGAAGTTGCTGGTAAAGCGGTTCAAGAAGCTTTAGAAGAAAAAGGTGCTAAATTCCACTTCGGTCCATTAGAAAATGGTGATTTTGGTCCAGTGGCCACTGAAGTAAATAAAGCTGAATCAGGCGTATCCGTGACATTAAATAGCGGTAAAACTGTTGAAGCCGATATTGTTGTTTCAGCGGTTGGTGTAAGACCGCGTGTAGAACTTGCGAAAGCAGCAGGCATTGAGTGCAATCGGGGTATTGTGGCTGATCGTTTATTACAAACATCAGCGAAAAACGTGTACACCCTTGGTGATTGTGCGGAAGTCAATGGCCATGTGCTTTTCTATGTTGCGCCATTGATGGCTTGTGCAAAAGCACTCGCTAAAACGTTGTCAGGTACGCCAACAGAGGTTAGCTACCCTGCAATGCCTGTAACGATTAAAACCCCAGCTTGTCCTGTGGTAGTTTCGCCAGTTGCTGGCGATGTTGAAGGTGAGTGGGCTATTGAACAGGATGGCCAGAATGTGGTTGCTGAATTTAAAAATGCCAATGGTGATCTTTTAGGTTTTGCCTTAACC
>CAKMZU010000073.1:0-2526 GCA_929200485.1 uncultured Gammaproteobacteria bacterium
GGTCAATAGCTTTTTTGACAGAAGCCAAAAGCAATTTTTAGAGGTGCCCTTAAAGCTATAAATTATCAACCATCGCCATACAATGCTCTTACGTTAACTTAAAATATCGATACAGCTAATCGCTTGATTGGCCTGAAGCCTGCCCAATGAAAAGAGACTTCCTGCTTTACTATTCAATAAACAAAAGAGAGATCAATTGGCTCTCCCTTAACTAATTCCCCTAACGTAGTTACTCTTTTATTCATTGTGTCTATGTTTTCATGGTGTTTCTTCGAAACTTTCTCTGCTGTTGGCTTATCTCCGCTCACAGCAACCGCCGCAATCATCACCTTTGATGCAAACAAGAAGAAAAATCTTGACGATCAGGAAACATTAATAAAACCGGAAAGCACTTTCAAGAATATCTGTCGAGCCAGGAAAGGATAATGCCAAATCCGCAGAAGATCAGCCAAAACTTCTCGATGACTTTCACCAACAATATCACGCTAAGAGGTGAGGATTCAGAAGACATGACATTTGGATCTCAATACCAATTCACATCCAAGATGACAGGCATCAAAATTGCTCAATCTTACGATGATCTTGTTCTAAACATGGAAGTCACTAGTGATCATCTATAATTTTACAGGGCCAGCTGAAATTAATAATCAAGGCACTAACGTCAATATCCATGCAACCTCGTCAAAAGGTTACGAAAATGTAGAGGGTACAATCTACGTAACAACCCTACCGGATATTTCACTACACTACCAATTTAGCTGGTAATGGCATGGCTACTTTCAAAAGCCTTGCTGGAAGGAGCCTCTTCAACAAAACCAATTATTTTTTGCCTGATCGGCAAACAAGAATCGCCACTTATTTTGTATGATCATTTTTTCTTAGGTTTAATTAGATTTCTTCTTTGAAAATCGTTAAAGAATTGCTGACTATTGATAACACCCCGCCTGTTTGAAGGGTAAAAAGAAGGCTCTTTATTGGTAGCAGAACTTCCTGAATGTTGCTTTATCTTGTCCAGATCCGCTTTGAATTTTTGATCTAAATCCTTTATTTGCGCTGAAAACTGATCCTGTCGCAGCTTATGAGCCACCTCTGCCTCAAATGCAATGGCTTTTATCTCATCCTTAACGGATTTTCCAGTATCATCAAATACATCAATGATATTGTGCCCAAGCTGAACGCTTAATCCAGGGTTATTCAATAGTTTAGGATCACCGCCAAGGCCTCCGGTGACTTCGTAGTTTCTCTGAATATCATCTACCGAGAGTTGATTCTGATAATTCACAAAGTATAAGTTATCGTTTGGAAGATTTTTATCAATCTGTTCCTGGGTTTTTGGCAGATAATACGCGCCTGTACCTCGTTCAAATATCGGGTGATTTAACGGGTTACTCATATCCAACTCACGATCTTTGAGCTTGATAGTTTTAATGGTTAATACTTTATTTCCAATACCAAAAGAAACCCCTCTATTATCATATTCGTAAGTCGAGCCAGATGTTGAATTTGTGGTTTTGGGTGCATTTTTTCTAACCAGCTGCCCCGCGCGGTACTGGACTTTATCTGAAGCGGTAACCCCAGACCCTGCAAGCCGATAATTGGTATGCACGACATCCACTGCAGATTTTTGTGGAATGGTGGGTTCTCGCCACTGTACCTTGTCTTGATTAGCGCGAGTATCTGGCGATAAAAAAACAGGGGATGCACCTTGCCCTTCATAGGCTTTAGGGAATTTTTTGGGATTCCATCGATAGTAAGGCTGTTTAACTAACCCACCCGCATTGGCAGCAGCCAACAGATTATCTCTAGCCGCCTTTTTTGCTCGTTGACGCGCCTGCCATAGCTTCCATCCAAACCAGATCACTCCACCCACTGCAGTTGCTGCACCCAAAGCTAATAACAACCTCTCTGGCGAGACGACAACTTCGTTCCTGTCTCTGTTTTTTTTGCGGCTCTGCTCTTCAAGCCACTGCACTGTTTCCTGATCCAGGGCATCAATGGGAGACAAGAAAACAACCTTCACATCTCGATTGATAATAAAATCTTCATCTTCAACCTGCCCAAAAGCCGTTAAACTCAAAATACGATAATTATTTTCACTCACCAGCGCTTTCATTAATTTAACAAAGTCAGCGGCATTCAAGCGTGTGGCAATCTGGTCTTCAAATGGCTCAATAAAGCCCCCTGACGCATCAGTCACTTCAGCTTCTTGTCTGGAAGTAACCAATGTAAATTGAGTTTGCAGGTTCATGGGTAATTGGATTGTACTGATTGACGCATTACATTGTTTTGTATCAACAAAAACCTGCTCACAATCAACAGGATTAGGCAGGGAAAACACATAATTCTCGCCACTTTCTTCCTGCTTACCCAGTTTGGTTATACCTAGCATATCAGGATGGTGTGCCGTCAGCCCTTGCGTTAATATCATCTGCACATCGCTTGATGAAATGTCAGGTACGTCAATGATTGAAAATTCCGTATCTTCTTGGCTCTTTTTAAAGCCTGACACCCAATGTGTACCTTCGA
>CAKMZU010000073.1:2536-5788 GCA_929200485.1 uncultured Gammaproteobacteria bacterium
TTACCCGATAACGTTCGCTTCACCGGCAAAATGTCTTTAGAAAAATCCAGAGACTGATAAATACCTACTAATTCATTACTTTCATCAAGCCAGCCAAACTGTAAACCTTGCGTTGAATCATCTGATAACCTGTAAAGTGCCATTTTCTCTATGAGTAATTGATTGCCATCAGCAGAGTATTGGCCTGAGAGATCAACAAACATCTGCCCAGACAACTGCCTCAATTCAGTTGCAGGTTCTCCATTCACATACAGCTTCGAATTATCCGTTAATGAATAATTAAGACTAATTTCCGGATGGGTGCCCAGCCAAAGCTGGGTTTCTTTTACCGTTAACGTAGTTTTGCCAGTGAAATGCCATGTTTTTTCTTTCTGAGTACTCGCTGTAGTATTCGCTGTTATTACAGGTACTAACCTGGCTGCTAGCCCCTCACTCGACAATGTTGGGTCGTAGGCCAAGCTCGATTGATAATCAACGGCAAGATTGAGGTGATAGGATTTGTTAACTTCCATCTCAAGTGGTTCGGATAACGTGATACTTGTTTCTAGTGGTAGACTTCTGTGATTTACTGATTTGATAAAGTCAATCGAACTCCCTCGAGCAAGTGGGCGATTGAAACTATCAAATAAATTAATCGCCTCTCCGCTTTGAATAAACTGGGTATCCATCGGCGAGATGAGCAGACGCACTTGCGTTATTTTCCCTTGCGGTAGATAAAACCCACCGATTAATTGATAAGTATCGGGACGAAAAGGCCATAGCATTAAGGGCGTGCTACTGAAATAGCTATTGAGCAACGAGTGATCGAGCCCATAGAGAGAAAAATCCACAACCTGCTGACCATCATCAAGTGTGGCAATGATGTCAATTAATCCAAGATTCAGAAATCCATCAACCTTTGTCGAGGGCGAATCCATAGAGTAAGTAACCAGCAAATAACCCACATCCTCAACAGAGACCTGTTCGCTATCTTTTTCTGTTGATGCCTGACGCTGACAGGCTACCAAAGCAAAAATAACAAACAACAATGCCGCCGTCTTTTTCATCTCACCCTCTGACGTTAATCTTCCTCCCACCAGTATAGTCAGAGATTGAGGGCAACAATTGAATCAAAAGGTTGGTACTTATGGATTTATCAATGCGCCTAGTTTCTGAACTAACGCTGACAATTCATCCTTCGCGTATGGCAATGCATTAGCAACACCCCAAACCGGACTCGGCCAGGCATTATCCGTTTCGAATCGAGCAATATGATGAATGTGCAATTGCGGGACAAGATTACCCAACGCTGCCACATTCATTTTATCCGCGTTGAAGTGGTCAAATAACAATTGGCTAATTTGACTCGACTCCCTCATTAACTGCTGCTGATCCGGCTCAGGTAACTCAAAAATTTCTCGTACCTCCGAAACCTTTGGAATAAGAATTAGCCAAGGGTAGTTTTTATCGTTCATCAAACGCACTTGGCAAAGTGTGAGATCACAAACAAACACTGAATCATTTTCAAGACGGGAATCAAGAGTGAACATCGCAAGCCCTAATCATTAAAAACTGAAATATACCACTACCTTCAAAAAGAGAAAACGCCCTATACCTCCCTTAAATAAAGGCGTAAAATTACAGGTTTAGATTTAATTCAATATTGAGAGAATTATGCGCGCAAGCCAGACCCTTTCGCCAACGTTAAAAGAAATCCCTTCTGATGCTGAGGTGATCAGTCATCAACTCCTGCTACGAGCTGGTATGATTCGAAAAGTTGCCGCAGGCCTTTATAACTGGCTGCCGTTAGGGCTTAAAGTATTACGCAAAGTTGAAACCATCGTTCGAGAAGAGATGGATCGATCCGGAGCTCAGGAAGTCTTGATGCCGGTGGTGCAGCCTGCGGATTTATGGGAAGAATCTGGTCGGTGGGAGCAATATGGTAAAGAGCTTCTTCGCATCAAGGATCGCCACGAAAGAGAGTTTTGCCTGGGGCCAACCCACGAAGAAGTCATTACTGATCTTATCCGCACCAACTTAAACAGCTATAAGCAGCTCCCACAAAATTTTTATCAGATTCAAACGAAGTTTCGAGATGAAGTTCGGCCACGTTTTGGTTTGATGCGGGGTCGTGAGTTTTTAATGAAAGATGCCTACTCCTTTCATATCTCCCAGGAATCACTTCAGGAAACCTATGACGTAATGCATCAAACTTACTGCAATATCTTTGAGCGCCTGGGCTTGGATTTTCGTCCGGTTGAAGCCGATACTGGCAGCATAGGCGGAAGCGGCTCACATGAGTTTCATGTTATCGCAGACTCCGGTGAAGATGCCATTGTATTCAGCGATCAGAGTGGCTATGCCGCCAATATCGAAAAAGCGGAAGCTCTAGCGTCAAAAGATGAAGCCTGCGCCCCTGCTTTAGATTTTGAAAAGTTTGCTACGCCTGATGCACATACGATTGAAGACTTGTGCAAATTCACTAATGCAACCGCTGATCAAATGATAAAAACACTGCTTGTACATGGCGAAAATCACTCAGAAGCAGCACCTGAACTTGTCGCATTGATCCTGCGTGGCGACCATGAATTGAACGATATCAAAGCCGAAAAGCTAGACGGGGTCCAAACACCGCTAACCTTCGCGACTCCCTCAGAGGTCAAATCAGTCACAGGGGCTGAGATTGGCTCGCTAGGCCCGATGGATAACATCAAGTCTTATGTTGATCGATCAGCAGCTGTTCTTAGTGATTTTTATACTGGCGCTAATGAAACTGGCTTTCATCTCAAGGGGGTTAACTGGGAACGAGACTTTAGATTACCGATAGCTGTTGATATTCGCAACGTGGTAGAAGGCGATCCTAGCCCTTGTGGTAAAGGCACACTGCATATCAAGCGAGGCATTGAAGTGGGTCATATTTTCCAGCTGGGTACCAAATACTCCGAAGCACTGAACGCCACCGTATTAGACGAAAATGGTAAAGCCAAACCCGTAGTGATGGGCTGCTATGGCATTGGTGTTTCCCGTGTCGTTGCAGCTTGCATTGAGCAAAATCATGATGATCGAGGTATTATCTGGCCCGAAGCCATTGCGCCATTTAAAGCGATTATCCTCCCTTTGAACCTTAAAAAGTCTGAAAGTGTTAAGGCAGAGGCAGAAAAATTATATCAAAGCTTAGATAATGCCAATATTGATACCTATTTTGATGATAGAGACGAACGACCCGGCGTTAAATTCGCGGATGCAGAGTTATTGGGGATTCCACACCAATTT
>CAKMZU010000073.1:5798-9716 GCA_929200485.1 uncultured Gammaproteobacteria bacterium
CCAATTTATTATTGGTGATAAAGCCTTGAAAAATGGCGAGATTGAATACCAAAACCGCGCAACCGGCGAGCGTAAACCACTACCTTTGAGCGATATTGAAGCCTTTATCCAAGGGTTATAAAAGTTCCAAGGGTTAAAATAGCAACTGCCACAGTCGTTTTTTTTCACCATAAACAATGATAATAAAAACGACCTGTGGCTATTCTTCTTTTCATTCCACTTCTGCTGTGCATTCACCTTCAAGCTAACACGGCGATTGATCCTGAATTAACGCAGTTTCTTAAGCGAACGATTCAATCCTCTGACAGTTTTAATGACCAATACGACGCGGAAGTCTGGATTGTCAGACAGTCAACACCATTAAAGCGTTACATCAAAGATCCTAAAAAGCGGATTAAACTCCTTAAAAAAATCCATTTTTACGCTAGAAAAGCTAATCTCAACCCAGATGTCGTGTTAGCCCTCATTCAAATAGAAAGCGCCTTCAACCATTTTGCGATTTCACGAGTCGGCGCACAAGGATTGATGCAGGTCATGCCTTTCTGGAAAAAAGAAATTGGCAGAACCTCCGACAACTTGACGGATATAGATACCAATCTATCCTACGGCACTCGCATTTTACAGTATTATCTAAAACGCGAAAAAAACCGGGGCGGCTTAGCAATGGCACTGGCGAGATACCATGGCAGTTACCCAAAAACCTATTACAGCGAAAAGGTCATGGGGGCCTGGAAACGCAAATGGGAGAGTGATTTTATCGGACATTAGATCGCTTGAAATATAGATATAATTTCTATTTACCCGATGCTCAACATCTACACAGTTTTTCAGGCATCATTATAATCATGGGTAAAGCGTTGTTGTCTTAGCCGGCTTGGCTTTAAATAAATCAATGACGTCCTTTGCTCTTTTTTGCCCCGCTTCGTCAGATATAGTTGTCATTGCCAACTGCATATCAAATTTATTGGATCTTCTTCCTGTTTCAAGGTACAAACGACGTGCTTCAGCTTTTTCCTGATCAGTCATCGAGTGTTTCGATTTATCTGAATCTATAGCCAGATAAGCCTCTTTATATTTCTCGGCTTCCCGTTTAAGTTTTTCACCTTCATTAATTAAGTTTCGAAAACCCAAGGCCGAATTTTTTATCTCAGCAAGGTAGCTATTCATTAAATCATCACGCTCAGATACATTTGATTGATAGATTTTCTCTAGTGAGCGATAAAGCTTATCATCAGCAAGCCTCATCGTACTCTTCTCAAATCTTACTTGCATATTTTTTGAAGCGTTTTTAGGCATCTCGCTTGTTACAAAATTCTGCACTTTTTGATTAAGTTCGTCTTTAAATTCACCAAAATTTATCTTTGGATTTGAATCATCTTTTTCTGCAATCCGTTCTTTAATTTTTCTATCTCGCTCCTTCTTCAACAAGCTTCCATCATCCTTATTTGTTTCAGGAGAGAAAGACGCCAACCCTCTTTCATCATTATCATTATCATTTTTAGAGAGTGGCCGATCGGGTATCTGTGCACCGTTAATTTCACTCCTTGAGCGTTCCTTGGTTGCCATGGATTTATAAACACTAAATCCCACCAAGGTGACTGGCACGATAATAGCAGCAGCTATGATTGTCTTTTTTAGTGCTGAAGAAGGTGCTTTAGATTCTGAAACAGTAGAGATGGCTAACAAAGCCGACATCACTATCAAATACTTTTTAATCATAAAATTTAACAATTTATTAAATGTTTTGCGTATTTGATAATTATGGGAGAGAAAGTTTCATGATTAAGAATATTTCATAGATATCTCTCTCAAGTCCAGGTTGAAAGAAAAACTGTGTGTAATGATTACCCCAGTATACTTAAGAAAGTATACGTGCCATTTAAACTGGCAAATTTCATTAACGATATTAACTAGCAAACCTTTGTTAAATCGCCCTCATGGAGCAAATGGCCATTGCGCTTAAGATTTAAATCGACTCAAATCCACTTGTTTATCCGCATGATACGACGAGCGAACCAATGGCCCACTGGCAACAGATTTAAAGCCTAAGGCTTCCGCATAATCACCCAGCTCATCAAATTCATCTGGATGAACGAAGCGGTCAACTGCCAGGTGATCACGGCTAGGCTGGAGGTATTGCCCTAAAGTAATCATATCAATATCATGCTCACGCATATCATGCATCAACGCCATGACTTCTTCCTTGGTCTCACCTAGCCCCAGCATGATACCTGACTTGGTGAGCACTTCTGGATTTCTTGCTTTATAGTTTTTAAGAAGATCCAATGACCATTGATAATCAGAGCCTGGGCGAATCTTTTTGTAGAGACTTGGAACAGATTCGAGGTTATGGTTAAACACATCTGGCGGTGTTTGAGAAAGGATATTTAATGCGACGTCCATGCGGCCACGGAAGTCAGGAACCAAAATTTCAATTTGTAGCGACGGCATACGGGCTCGCATCTGCGTAATACATTCAGCAAAATGCTTCGCACCCCCATCGCGCAGATCATCTCGATCAACAGAGGTTACAACAACATACTTTAACTGCATTTCAAAGATAGCTTCGGCCAATTCTCGAGGCTCATTAGGATCTAATGCATTAGGCCTGCCATGTGCCACATCGCAAAAAGGGCAACGACGGGTACAAATCTCTCCCATAATCATAAAGGTGGCTGTGCCGTTACTAAAACACTCACCTAAATTTGGGCATTGTGCTTCTTCACAGACACTGGCTAATTTGCCTTTACGCAGTAATTTTTTAATGCGCGTCACCTCTGGCGAGATGGGCATTTTGACCCTGATCCAATCCGGTTTTTTCGGTAGCTCTGTGGTGGGGATTACTTTAACAGGAATGCGAGCGACTTTGTCTGCGCCTCTGAGCTTTTCGCCTTGCACGACCTTCTTTATTTTGCTCGGGCTTTTTTTAGCAGGAGTTGATGACGACTCAGACATATTGGCATTCCTAAAAAAAACGCATTTTACCTAAACTCAAGCCCAATGACCATTAACAAGTTCATGCCAAAGAGAATGACAGGGGATTTTCTTTGACATGAATTTAAAAACGACTATAGAGAACAAGTAATAGCTGGACAGCATAAAAAAATAGCCCCGTTACCTCTATAGCCTTTTATCTACCCAACACTCAACTTTACAGAGTAAAACTAACCCACCTGGGAAACTAACGCTGAGTTCAACTATTCTATTGTGGTTTTTGATTCTTCATCAGGTTGTTCAAGGTCATAAGTTACCATCCAGCCTTCTTGTGGCATGAGCTCCCCGCCATTTTCTCTATCCTGAGTGCATCCAAAAATTCCCGCATGGAAATGTATATTGGAAGTGCGCGCCCTACTCTTCCACTTTACGGGCACTGAAACCATACCATCAGGAATTTCTGATGGTTTAGGGCCTGATAAACTGTTGTTATTCCAATGCTTCATTCCTGTATTAAAGTCACCATTTCTGAGATATGGATAAAGTGTGCCAATCCACCCAGTAAGGTGTGTGGATGCTCCTGAGCCGTATGTACGATGAAGTCCTACCATTTTTTGCCAGAATTCACGATTAACCTCTCCTTTAGACGAAGCATGCACTTCCTCCAATACAGGCATGAGTTTCGACATCCAGTCTTTTTTAAAGTCCGGCATCATAAACTCAGAAAGCTTATGCGTGCGATCTACCAATGAAGTCCAATCCTGTTCTGTTCCCATTAACGTGATTTCTGGAATCCCACAAAGAAAAGTCATGCCATAATATGAAAAGTAGTTTTTTGTTGCAGACATCAATGCGATTTGTTTACAGGCCTGCATAGTAGGGGAGCTATTTGAAAAAGCGCCTGTGGTGATGTCGTATAAGCTATCCGACTTAATATTTTTTTTAATTTGTTCGGCGAACAGTGGAAATACATCTTCTTCCCAC
>CAKMZU010000073.1:9726-11693 GCA_929200485.1 uncultured Gammaproteobacteria bacterium
CTTGTGTTGTATTCCGATTGACACCTTCGAAGATAATCTCTAATTCCTTTTTTTCCTCATGACTGACAAATTTGTCACGCAATTCTTCTGGATGTTTATCAACATGTTTGGCAACGCCACAAAGGATCGCCAACCAGAAATGATCAGGGTATAGCCTAAGTGGAAGATCATTGTTATAGGCTTCCACTACAGTGTTAAGAAAACTACCGTTTCCACTAACGACTTGGTTGTCGGGCATTTCAGAGCACACTTCCAGAATCTTTTGTTCTTGCTTTTCTTTTTCAAATTTAGGATCGTAAAATTTCATAGCATCTGCAGACAGTTTCTGCCTGTGATTTTCAGGTGAAATTATTTCCATAGTCCGAGCTTCTACAGAGGCTTTATCAAGCTTTTCCACAGTAAACTTAACGCCGCCTTCCACACGCTCAAAACTGGGTGTAGAATCGCACTCCTTGACATTATCAGACTCTTCAGAATTTCCAGAATAGACATTGGCAATATTAAAAAAAGAGATAAACAAAAAAAATATAAACAGGCGTTTCATAAAATATTCCTCTTAAGACTCCGACTGCTTGATTCTTTCGTGCGCTACTTAACATATTTGAATCAAATATTCGAAAGGACTTGATAAACTAAAATACCGACTAATGCAGTTTTATGATCCAGTTCGAAAAATTAAGTTCATGAAAATTCCACTCTCCAAGACACCAAGCTCAATAATCGAAGTAAAGGCCCCGCAAAAGAAATAATTTGGACGAAATAATTTGGACGAAATAAAAATTGACCGTAACTTAATTCAAACCACACAGGCAACTCTTAAACCTTCAGGCTGGTGTTTTTCAACGATTCTTTAATAGATTCGAAATCAGCCAGGCTTTCACATAAAGCTCAACATATAATTCTGAAACAAAAAATTTGTATTGGTTAGGGGTACTGTTTCCAAATAATTTTTTCGACTCAGGGTAGGAAAGCATCAGACTGAAAAAAATGAAGCGTTGCAATATCGAGAATTTAAACGCGCTTGATCCTAAATCCAAAGCGATGCGCCAACTTTGAAGCCCATTGACCAGAAGCGGTTTTAAAATCCAATGGCTCGCCACAAAATTCCTGAAGATTAACCAATTCCATCCCCGGGTAGCCGCATGGGTTGATCTGTAAAAAAGGCGATAAATCCATATTCAGATTAATAGCAACGCCGTGATAGCTGCAGCCTTTTCTTATCCTTAACCCAATGGAGGAAATCTTTCGGCCTTTTACATAAATACCGGGAGCACCTTCTTGGCGTTCACCAACTACCGAAAAATCCGCCACTAGATCAATCACCGATTGCTCTATCTGAGTGACTAACTGTTTAACGCCGATTTTTTGTCGTTTTAGATCAAATAAGCAATAGCCCATAATCTGACCTGGGCCATGATAAGTTACCTGCCCACCTCGATCTGTCTTAACGATAGGAATCTCAGAGGTTTGAAGGATGTGTTCAGGTTTACCTGCCTGACCTAAAGTAAAAACCGGTGGGTGTTCAACAATCCAGCATTCATCCATGGTGGATTCATCACGATCTTCAGTGAAGGCTTTCATCGCATCCCAGGTTTCCTGATAAGGCTTTCTACCTAAAAAGCGAAGACGCATTGGCCTTTCTGAGCCAATTGGCCTCTCTGAACCAAGAGCGGGGGCGTCCAGTTAAATCACCATCTTTACTGCTTGGTGTTTTTTTAAATCATCATGCAAACGGGATAACTGCTCGGCACCCGTCGCTTCGATGATAAGGAAAACACTGGAAAAATTACCCTTACCGCTGGGCTTCACCTTAACCTTGGTTTCATCAAGATTGGGCGCATGAATTTTAACAATCTCGATCACTTCCCTATGGAAGTGTGTCGATGCATTACCAATGACTCGAATAGAGTATTGGCAAGGAAATTCAATCTTGGGTGGTTCTTTTTGCATAGCTTTTTTCATCACAG
>CAKMZU010000073.1:11703-12357 GCA_929200485.1 uncultured Gammaproteobacteria bacterium
ACATCAATCAGCCCAAAAGCTTCATAAAAAAGAGTTTAATTTTCGCCCAAAGCTTTTGGAACAATGACCCCTCATCCACGGCTTCTTTTGCAACAAGCGGTGTTTTTGAAATCACTTTGCCATCAGCTTTTAAAATCAGTTCAGCCAAAATATCACCCTTCTCAACGGGTGCTTCGAGGTATTTATTCACTGACACCTGCGCTTCAAGATCTTCAACTTGTGACTTTGGCACAGTCACGAAAACATCCTTCGATGGAATAAGCGATACCGCAGGCTGATCACCACCCCAAATACGAACTTCTTTGGCTACCTGGCCTTTTTCATAAACTTTAACGGTCTCATAATATCTAAAGCCGTAAGAAAAGAGTTTTTGCGCTTCTTTCGCACGTGATTCCTCTGACCTTGTGCCTAAAACCACTGCTATTAATCGCATATCATCGCGTTTTGCTGATGCGATCAAGCAATAGCCTGCTTTATTGGTATGTCCTGTTTTCATCCCATCAACAGACGGATCACGCCATAATAATCGATTACGGTTATATTGTTTTATGCCGTTATAAGTATATGATTTTTCAGAATAAAACTTATAGCGCTCCGGAAATGACTTAATGGCCGACTGCGCTAACTTCGCAAGATCCCTTGCTGTGGTTAAAT
>CAKMZU010000074.1:0-7514 GCA_929200485.1 uncultured Gammaproteobacteria bacterium
AGTATTGGTCCAACATCAAATCGCCAATAAATAACAGCCGAGAGGATTGAAACTGGCATTTTGTAAGATCAATCTTATCGATAAATGAAGTCATTGAAGCAACCATGCAAATTATTATTAATCACAATCGATCAGGTGGCATAAAAGGTGGGCGATCATGATGTGACTTTCTTGAACAATCGCAGTTCTAGGGCTTGGAATCGATAAGGTAACATCCGCGATATCGGAAAGCTTACCTCCAGTCCCCGTTAAGGCAATACTTTTAATATTTTTGGTTTTGGCCATCTCAACCGCTTTAATGATATTTGCGGAGTTACCGGAGGTAGAAATACCAATAAATATATCGCCCGCTTGCCCCAAACCCTGTAGCTGGCGAGAGAATACCTGCTCATAGCCGTAATCATTTGCGATGGCAGTTAATGCGGAGGTATCTGTGGTTAAGGCGATACCCGGTAATGAAGGCCTTTCTTTTTCAAATCGGCCAACCAATTCTGCTGCCATGTGCTGAGCATCGGCAGCACTTCCACCATTACCAGCAATGAGGATTTTATTGCCGTTATTTAGGGCTTGCCTACAGTTTTTAGCAACAGCTGCTAGTTGATTCATAAAATCAGGGTCATCCAACAGGGCTTGCTTCGCCTGAATACTTTGGGCAATGTGTGATTTTATCTGTTCAATCAAGGTCGTTAATCCAGCGTTCGAGTTCAGGCATGGCTGCCTCTAGGCTAGGCACTATAAGGCTTTCATCAGGGTGTTGTAAAGGTTGATCCCCTAACTTTTGTGTAACCAAAACGGGCAATGTTAACCCTGCACTCAACGCAGCTTTGACATCGCTGATTTTATCGCCAATCATCAGGCTGTTTTTGACATCAATATTGAAGCGCTCAATGGCTTTTTTTAGCATGCCAATTTTGGGTTTGCGACATTCGCATTCCCCTGTAATGTCGGGGTGATGAGGGCAGTGGTAGGTGGCAGTAATCTCAATGCCTCTTTGAGCAAACTGGTCACTCAGCCAGTTTGTGAGCGTTTGAAAATCTTGTTCCGTGTAGAATCCGCGAGCGATGCCTGACTGATTGGTCACCACAATAATCAGAAACCCCTTATCCTGAAAAAGCCGGCAAAGCTTAAATATACCAGGGATAAACTCAACATCTTCAGGTTTGTAGAGATAGTGTTTGTCCACATTGATAATGCCATCTCGATCGAGAAATAGCGCTTTATCCATTATTATTTTTTACCTGTTAAATTGTTTTGCCTGTCAGGGCATCAATATTTTCTTGCAAATGTTTTGGGTTGGTTGTGCCTATAACAGCGGAACATAGACTGTTATGAGCAAACAAGGTGCTAAACGTAGCTTTAAGCGTGGCTTGCTTATTATCGGTCGTCAACGCGTGCCCTGAATTAAATATTTTTTTCAAAAGGATACTTTTACCCTGATCTTCTGCATAATCAAACAAACTGTTTTCAGCGGGGTAGTCCAGGCTTGCCGCCATCATAATGCAATCGAAGAATGTCAAAGCCCTTTCACCACCCTCAACCGTTTTGGTTGACATACCGGTTGCTCGAACTAATCCTGACTGTTTCTTTTTATCGAATAAGGTAATGACTTCATCTGTGAGATTTTGAACATCTTGCCCATCGGAGTGGAGCAGCCAAACATCCAGATAATCGGTGTTTAGCGTGCGTAAACTGTTCTCAAGCTGTTTTTCAAGACTTTTAATCGAGTAATCATAATGACTGCTGTCCGACTGCGTATCATAAGACTCACCCGCTTTGCTGATGAGTGTTAATGAATGTCGGCATTTGCTTTTTTTTAAGAATTCACCAAGGCGTTGTTCTGCAATGCCATAGGCTGGTGCAGTATCAAGGGTTGTTATTCCGTGATCTAACGCGTTAAGAATTAAATCCGCCATTTGACTATCGGTTGGTAAGTCAAAGGCTGTGGGATATTTAACCGATTGGTTTCGACCAAACTTCACAGTGCCCAAGGCTAGTTGCGAAAGAGCAACATCGGTTTTGGCAAGCGGTTTTTTTGTTAACATCGAATCAATATCTCTACCATTAAAAATTAATTGGGTGGGTTAGAGTCTAGAGGTGACCATTTTGCTGACTCCCAGGGAGTCGGAGCTATGGTTACTTCAGGTAGCTGAATATTATTTCTAACGTTTTCAGAAGTTTGGGGTTTTTTATCTGTCTTTTCAATCTTGAGTAACTCAAGCACCTTATCAGCAAATCGTGGAGCAAAAGCCAGTTTAGTTGGGAAGCCTGTAATAACCCCTTGTTGGTTGTGGATAAATACATCATCTGGTCGGAACAGGTTTAATTGTTTGGCTTCAGCTCTATCTATTCTAAAAGTTGCCATAGGCATTTGTTGCCAGTGGATCTCGGGGATAGATTTTGTAAGCCAGTCGGCTGCTTTTTGTTTTTGTTCAAGACTCGATAATTTATTGCCGGATTCCGCCAGCTCACCACCAATATACCAGACGGTTTCATCGTCTAAGGGATGAGAGGTAACTGTCATCAGGGGTTTGCTGCCTGAGGCAATAAAATGCGCAAATACCTTGGGTAGTTGGCCTTTAACCATAACCATGTGGAGCGGGCGTAATTGTTTTTTTGTACTATTGAATACCGATGAATCATTGCCCGTCCCAGCTGCCTGTAAAACAAAGCGCGTATTGAGTGCTAAATCATCCAATTGATAAACATATCCATTGTCAGTCGCGATCAAATGATCATCAGAGAAATGATGCTTAACCATTAAATGACCATACCGTTGTTTAAAATTGGTTAAAAGGCTGGGAACATCCAAGACCCATTCATGGAGTTGATAGAGTGACGGCTTTTGTGTAATGCGCTGGTAATCATTCGATAAGTTATGAATATCAACTTTTGTTGTAAAGCCTGCGGCCAGTTTTGATCCTAAAAAACTCACTAATTGGCTATCAATCCCAGAGCTCGGTACAAAATAATGTGCCTTGCTTAAAATAGTCGTTTGGTTAAGCGAGGGCGACAATTCACCGTTTAGGTGTTGTTGCCAGATACTTGGCATTTGCCGAATTTGCTCAGTGGCTTTAGTGATTTTTCCGCCCAAAGCGAATTTGAGTCCACCGTGAATAATCCCTTGAGAGGCAACGGTTTGACCAGCGCCTAAGGCGTCTTTTTCAACTAAAAGACATCGAAAGCCAGCATCTGTTGCCTTGGCTAACGTCCAAAGCCCCGCAATGCCACCACCAACAATTAATAGGTCAATCGTTTTTTTCATGAAAGGTCATCAGCTAAATCAATGAAGTCGGCATCGTCACTATAGGATTCTTTTTTATAAAACCCTTTGTTGATTTTTTCCATGATCTCTTCAATGTTTTCTATGGTGAGTGGTTTGGTAATAAAATCATCCATGCCTGCCTCAAACGCTAACGTTTTGTATTCAGGGTTGGAATGGGCACTTAAGCCAATTATCACGGTTTGATCTTTATGGCCTTGCTGTTTTTTTCGGATAGCTTTGGTGGCCTCATAGCCATTAAGTTCGGGCATCTCGCAATCCATAAAAATTAAATCGATAAAGGTTGGCGATGATTTAAAGATGTTAAGGGCTTCAACACCATTATTCGCAATTTTAGGAAGGTATTTAAGTTTTTTAAGCATGCCGACAATGACCATTTGGTTAACGGTGTTATCTTCGGCAATAATTATATTTAATAAATTGTTTTTTTGCTCAGGTTCATCACTTTCAATGCCCATCGATTTTAGAAGGCTTCGATACAGCTGAAAGGTTGTAGAGGGTACTTCAAGTACCGTATGAATCCCCCGTTTTATCATCTCGGATTTGGTCATGGTAAATCGAGATTTAGATAAGAGTGTGACGGTGGTGACAAAGTTATGATCAAGATTACTTTTACGAACGGCTAGCTGAATTTCAGGGCTCAGCATATCTTCAGAAATTAATAATACTTGATAGGTATTATTGTCGCTGAGAAGAATTTCTGCGACCTTGTCTTTTGACGTCACTATTTTACATATCATCCCCCAGGATTCAGTCAAGGCTTTAACCACATGAATGTAATCTGGGTGATTATCACAAAGCAGTATACGTCTGCCAGAAAGAATCTTTGAGCGATCAGTGAGCGAAACCAATTCTTTTTTGTGAGGCTTTAATAATCGAGCCGTAAACCAAAAAATTGTACTGTGATGCTGCTCATTAAGGTCAATACCAAAATCACCCTGCATTAATTCAACTAGCTGTTGGCTTAGTGTCAGGCCGAGTTCCTGACCTTTGTTTTTCGAAGGCCTTTCTTCGTGGAAAGGCTGAAGTAGGCTATCCCGATCCTGTTCTGTCATTAATAGCCCTTTGCTGATAATTTCAACACGTATTTCAAGGCTGTTGACGGTGGCTTTACCGGTTTGGAAAACATTCAGTAACACGCTACAGCCTTTAGATAAGCTAAATGCGTTATTTAACAGATTAATGGTGACCTGTCGTATTTTAGGGGCATCGCCTTTTAGCTGAAGTTGGGTTCCTGGCTGGATAAAGCCGGCAAAGTTGAGTTTTAGTTCAGTCGCTTTAAGCGCAGAAATAGTAATACAGTCATCAATAATTCGCTCAAGATTAAAATTTTTCGATTCCAGCTCCATTTTGCCGGATTCTATCTTTGAATAATCCATGAGGTCATTAATGACATTCAACAAGGATTTTGCCGATTTATTGATGGATGAGACGAGATGATGCTGGTGTTGATCCAGTTGCGTATCCTCCAAAAGCTCCGTCATACCCAAAACACCATTCATTGGGGTGCGGATTTGATGGCTCATGGTGGCTAAAAATTCGCTCTTGGCCCGGCTTTCAATCTTGGCTTCATCGGCTTGTTGTTCAAGCTGCACTTCATTGAGTTTACTTTTGTAGACCTCAATGTTGGTCTGTGCTTTTTCTTCGGTAAGTTTAATGAGCTGGTGCGAAGTTTTAAGCTTTTCGTTATGAAGCAGACGCATTTTATCCGCCAATGCGAAGGCAAAAACCAGAATCATTGATGCATTACCAATGGAGGCATAACTGAATGCCCAGCGATTCCAGGAAACAACCCCAATGCTGGAGACAAAGTCGAAAATAAAGCCCAGCGTACATAAAAAGATTGCCAGGGAAAAGAACCCAGCTGAAGTCACCCCTTGGTTACGGATATACAGGCCACAGTAAATCACGAAAAAATAGAAGGAAATAATAATCAGCATCAGCTGAGGGGAGAAAATAATGGGGTCATCACTGACACCCAGTACCAATATGGCCAACGAAGCCAACGTGCCGAAACCTAAAAGTCCTCGATGAAGCAGCACGGACCAGCGTTTTATATTGAGAAAGGAGATAGCAAAAAAACAAAGGCAAAGACACATACAAGCAGTGACGAAAGCATAGAGCGGCGTTTTAGGCCAATTACTTTCACTGCCAACAAATTGAAAGAAATGCCCTTCGTGCATGGAAATAAATAACCCAGTGAAAGAGCCAAATAAGACAAAGAGTAGGTGATTTCGCTCTCTGATCGAGAGAAAAATAAATAGGTTATAAAGCACTATCATAAGAAGTGCCCCGTATATCATGCCAAAAAAGACAATTTCTCTTGATTTTGCCTGCTGGAGTTCTTGTCTGTCCCAGAGTTTAAGTTTGAGCACGCGAGTGTATGAATGATCAATATCAAACAGAAGTGTGAGCGTTTCTTCCGGTTCAAGCTTAACTGGGTAGATTATTCTGCGGTAATTAATCGGGCGCTTGGCAAATTCGTGGCTGGTACCAATATCGAGAATTTGAGGTTCGAGCCCTTGGTTATCGATCAATGAATAGATGTCCATTGAGGTAATTGGAAAAGCAAACTCAACCAAGGGTATTTGGGGCTCAGAGCTTAAATTAGTAAACGTGACTTTAAGCCAGGTATGGCCTTGTTTTGCAGGAAAGCGAGAGGATAAATTTTCAAGGGGCTGCCAATGAATAAAGGCTTGCTGGTTTTTATATTCATCAATGGTCTTTATGTTGTCTTCAGAATAAAACGCACTGATTTTGATTGAATTGTCGAATTCATTGCTACCAAAAACCGTCAATTGCCATATGCAAAGCATCATTAGCAAAAATGAATGGGCGATAAGTCGAATTAAAACACCGTCAATATGCAATTTGCAGCTCATAGGCTAAAAGAGAAGAGGTCCTTGTTTTTTTGCATTCTAGCAAGCCAATGATAGCTTAACAAACGATAACATCTACAAAAAAAGGCTTGGATTCTGCGTCCCAAGTGGCTGTTATGCGTGCAAAGCATTTTTGATATGAAAGTACTTTAGGGTTCAGCGTTCACTGGATCTGTTATTGAATCATCGTATGCAGGGTTTTCTATGGAAATACTTGTGCCCAAATTGTACTTGCGTGTGTATCATCGTATGCAGGGTTTTCTATGGAAATACTTGTGCCCAAATTGTCCTTGGGTGTGTATCTTTCAGTGGTGCCATTGAGCTGATTTCTTTGGACGTTAGTCCCGCCTCTGCACCAATTCACACCATGCTTGATGGCTCTTACTGACGGGGTGTACAGGATTTTTGCCCATCCCGCAATAATAGTTGATAGCTGGAAAATGTCAGGATTGCCGCTATAGCCTGTGACAGCGGCTACCGCACCCCAATGTGCGTTTTCTTTATGAGAAAAATCATCGCCCAAATCCCACACACGCAGGTCAGCATTTAATAGCTCTGCACCTTCGTGTATTGCACCGCTTGCTAATGCAATTTTTAAAGAATCAATGACTAGATTTGTTGCACTGTTGATAGGTTTTGTATATTTATCAAAAAAATCTTCACTAATTAACCCACAGCGCTGTCCAGCTTTATAGGCGCCATAGCCAACCCCGCAGATAGCAAGTGGTGAAGCCGCCCCTCCTAGTGCTGAGAGACTGGCATAAAGGGCTGTCATTTTAGTTTCATTATCTAATGTGCCTGCCAGCGAGAACCCAGTTCCAAAACCTAATTCGGCTCCCTCTCTGAAAAGGCTAGGTAAAGTAGACGAAAGCACTTCCCCTATAGGTACAGTGGATACATCTTCATCATTCGTCCTTAATTTTTGGAGTTTGTTTTGTAGTTTGTTAAGTTCAAAGGCGCCATAACCTTTAAGAAGACATTCACCAAGTCGCTTTGCATTTTTTGCTTTAATTTTATCTTCTTCAACATCCACGTTTAATAATCCAGCTGTTGCAGCACCGATGCCTATTGCAGCTCCGGTGAAAACGGCAGCACAAGAGCCGGCTATGATTGCCTGTTCTTTATAGCTTCTTCCTCGCATTGCGTTAGTTGTTAAGAAAAATGCTTCTGTTCCTTCTTTTATGCCAAGAGAGAATAGGGCGTTATTAAAATTCGAATCCTCATTTGCAGAGGTTATTGTTGTTAGACCGCAAAGAATCAGGATAGAAAAATATCGTTTAATACGTGACACGAATGAGAATACAAAATGCATAATTATTTTCTTTAAGCTAAATATCATTACCAATAATGACAAT
>CAKMZU010000074.1:7524-12042 GCA_929200485.1 uncultured Gammaproteobacteria bacterium
GCCTCACAGGAGGCCGTCTGAGAAAAGACTGTTCGGCCTAAATTCCAGATTAGCGGCTAACTTCTTCGCCCCTGTTTATTTAGATGCGCCTTTAAATAGGCTGGCTATTCGCAGGAATTTCTCAAAAAATTTATCTCACTTCTTTGAAATTTATGCTCGACCGCAATGTTCTGGTCAAGTAAAACCGGACGCCCTCCGAGATATTGTCTACGTTGCCAGATAAATGGATGTGGAGGATAGTTGTAACTTATGAAGAAAAGTATTTGCTACGGATTTAGCTGAGGTGAATGGATGAGAAGGCTATAGATTCAATCGATTACCGATAGTATCTTGTTGTTTGTACAAACTTAAATAAACGAGTCTTCTTGAAAGGATGTCATTCTTAATCGGTAAATACATTGAGTGTGGCTGATGTGGCAATGATTACAAATGGCTTATTTTATGAATATATTCAAGAAAAAATCGTGAAATTGGGTTATTATTCAGATTTTTTACAGGCAAAATCATGGTTTCAATTTCAGCATCAGCTCAAACTTATCTTTTAGAATTGTTATCAAAGCAAAGTGATGAGGTCATTGGTATTCGTGTGTTTATCACAGACCCAGGTACACCCAAAGCTGAGACCTGTATTGCTTATGCAAAGAAAGAAGATGTGAAAGAACAAGATGAGCAAATGAGTCTCGAAGAGCTTAAGGTGTATCTTGATGCTCGAAGCGTTCCCTTTCTTGAAGAAGCAGAAATTGATTATTCCCCAGATAAAATGGGCGGCCAATTAACCATTAAAGCGCCTAATTCAAAAATGCCTAGAGTAAGCACTGATAGCCCAATTGAAGATCGGATTAATTATGTTTTATACAATGAAATTAATCCTTCATTAGCCTCGCATGGTGGAGAAGTTAGTTTGGTTGAGCTGACAGCGGACAAAATTGCTGTGCTTCGCTTCGGCGGTGGCTGTCAGGGCTGTGCGGCGGTTGATATGACATTAAAGCATGGCGTCGAAAAAACCTTGATGGAGCAAATTCCAGAATTGACAGCTGTTCGCGATATTACTGATCATACTGATACTACTAACTCTTATATGTAAGTCTTTAAGGGCCATTTCTCATAATAATAGCCTGATTGAAGGCTATTGTTTATCCTGTGGTGAATGCGTCACATTTTTTCTATTTCTTGTATAAAAACCCCATTTTTATAATGCTTTACGCTTGACCTCCTCACGGGAGTTATCCCATGCGCTGGAAAACTGTCTATATATCAAGCAACTTCCGTTCTTTTACAAACCTTTCTTGATTTTAAAGCTGTATTTTAATGTAACTAATTGAAATATAAGAGATTTACATGTAGGTCAATAAATGACCAAGTTGTTGTTTGGTAAGTGCAAACAATGCTTCTAAGTGGTTATAAGTGATTTATCCATAAACTTATCCACAAAAAATGTGGATAAATGAACCTTTTATGACATGGTTGTCTTTACTCTGCTTGCTCAATGCAAATTAAGTCGGCTACTTAGATAAGTCAGTATATCTCTAACCGTTCAATTGAATGTTTTATATATTGTATTAACAATAAATGAATTGATGATTTACAGCTAATCACTTTCATTGAGTAAATCGCTTGAATAGGTTGGTTAACGCCTAATAACACCAACCATAATGCCTTCGATAGAAAAGCTTTGTGTCTTAAGGTTCACTGGAATAGGAGAGTAATCTTTATTTTCAGGGAGTAAGGATAATTTCCAGGACTCTTTATGTTTTTTTAGTCGTTTAACTGTTACTTCATCATCGACTCGAGCAACAATAACATCGCCATTATTGGCTTGTTGTGTGTTATGCACAGCCAAAAGGTCGCCATCTAAGACTCCAATTTCAACCATACTGTCACCTTCAACCTCAAGAAGAAAATCTGCATTCGGTGAAAAGAAATTGGGCGGGATTTCGCAATGGGACTGAATATGGTTGTCACTGATAAGTGGCTCGCCGGCAGCAACTTTACCCACTATGGGTAGACCTTCAGGGGTGTCACTTTGCATCAGGCGAATTCCTCTTGATGCGCCAGGGATCATTTCAATAACCCCTTTTTTTGCCAGTGCCTTGAGATGCTCTTCAGCGGCATTGGGCGATCGAAAACCAAACGCATCGGCGATTTCTGCACGAGTTGGAGGGAAGCCTGTATTTTTCAGGTGCGATTTGATGAGGTTCAGTATTTCTTCTTGGCGTTTGGTCAGCTTGATCATAAGTAGTCAGAATTGTAATTGAAAAAAGAGCCTGGGACACCTTCCTGGCATTTAATACAGCATTGTTTACTGTCTGTTATAACCTTCATTGAAGAAAATCATTGGCCTGAATCTGTAATAAATAAGTGAAATGTGCTTTTATCCCAAGTTTGGGTCGTTGACACGGTTAAACTTCTTTAATAAAACCTTCTCAAATTCGTTGGTCAAAATAAAGGTAGCTAGCTTGTAAATCTGCTTTGCAAACTCATGACTGCAAAGCGGCCGAACGAACTTATCTTGAAGGACTTGAGCTGATAATATGTACCTTCATTGTTTGTATTAGCTGCTGATTACAAAGTCTGTACTTTCATACAGTTACTGATATTTTATACAGATACTTTTGGATTGCCAGTTTTTTTGTTAAATACTTGAGTTTTTCTATGACACAAATGCCTTTTTTTCAGAGCCTGGAATCTTGGATGCCGCATAACTACGGTTTGGTTGTTCAGGTATTTATCATCATTCTTATTGCGCTCATTATCAATTTTTTGTTGGTACGTGCGCTTAATCGTCTTGCAAGACGTTTAAAGAAAACCAAAATGCCTTGGGACAATGTTTTAGCTGAGGCGTTGGTTAAGCCAGCGGGATATTTTGTATGGCTCGTAGGTCTTAGCATTGCCCTTAATACCATTGATCTATTTGAGGAAATGTCTGGTTTTCTCAAGCATTTTCAAACGCTCAGAGATATTGCTCTCACTGCTTTATTTGGCTGGTTTGTTATCAGAATGACGCGTGGCATAGAAATGGTTCATGTAGAGCGAGGGAAGGCAGATGTAACCACTATTCAGGCTATTGCGAAGTTAATTAAAACAGCCGTTTTTATTACGCTCGCGCTTTTCGTTTTAAACAGCTTAGGTTACAGCATTAGTGGTTTCTTAGCTTTTGGAGGGATTGGCGGTATTGCTTTAGGCTTTGCCGCTAAAGATTTGTTGGCGAATTTTTTTGGAGGATTGGTGATTTATTTGGAGCGGCCTTTCTCGGTCGGTGACTGGATAAAATCACCCGATCAGGAAATTGAAGGCTATGTTGAGCACATCGGTTGGCGATCCACTAAAATACGAACCTTTGAAAAGCGTCCCTTGTATGTTCCTAATTCCAGTTTTAATCAGATAAGCATTCAGAATCCTTCAAGAATGTCGAATCGGCGGATTAAGGAGATTATTGGAGTCCGTTATGAGGATGCGCCAAAAATCCGTCAGATTGTTAACGATATTCGCGAGATGATTCGTACGCATCCTGACATTGATACCAATATGGTGATCATTGTGAACTTTGTTACCTTTGCAGCGTCGTCCTGTGATATTTTGATTTATACTTTTACCAAAACCATCGTTTGGACGGAATACCATGATGTTCAGCAAGATGTTTTATTAAAGGCCATGGATATTGTTCACGTTCATGGAGCAGACATCGCCTTTCCGACTACCCAGGTGCATTTGTTGCCTGAGGAGCCGTCAGAGTCTTTAATTTAGCGTGCGTATAAGAGAGGGCCTTGTGTGCTGTCAAAGTGAAAATCAGTTTCCAAATTAATTTTCATCTCTTGTTGGTTTATTGGAAACTTTCCTTTTTATATAAGGGATTAACGCGAAATCCATCTATGCTTAGTATGGGTTTGTAAGTTTTTATGTCTTTCCTTTTGTGTTGGAACCAAATCAGAATTATTTGTTCACTAAGTCCTGTTTGGGTACTCAAACGTTTTGTCTCATCAGTAATTGGATATTTGTCTTTTTTAAAAGAATCATCTAATTCTTTTGTTTGTATATCGTCGATATATGTTTCTTTATCAGAGACTCTGATACCCATGATAGTTTTGAACATATATGTGCCGCTTTGATTGTTGATTTGTAGTTTCATTGACAAACCAAAGTCAGAGAAGGTAATTAATAAAAAGAGGTATATTGGATATTTCATATAGTTGATCCGTTTTTAATCTCTGTAATGGAGTAGATGCTAAAAAACGATGTGAGTTCAATAGTTCTAACGAGATCATCGCTATGATCTTTCTTGAAGGTTAAATGGTATAAGCGTTTCCTGTACTTAGGGGTGAATAGGCAGTTTGTTCACTTCTGCTTGAATCTAAAGAATGCTGGCGACGCTTCAGTATGGGTATTGAGAAAATTTTTCGATAGGTAAATTGCAGGCATAAAAAAAGCAGCTTAAAAAAGCTGCTTTTTAGAATTTGGCTCCGCCTGCTGGGCTCGAACCAGCGACCCAATGATTAACAGTCATTTGCTCTACCAACTGAG
>CAKMZU010000075.1:0-5604 GCA_929200485.1 uncultured Gammaproteobacteria bacterium
CAGCTGCGTTGAAGGCTTTGTTAAGGTGTCTAACATTAACGGCAACCTTCGCATTACTGAAAACCTTGAAATTCAGCGCAGAATCTCAAAATCAATTTTTAGAGGTGCCCTTAACACTGATGTGTTCCGATATGTTACTTATAGACTTATAGCATGAAAAAAGATTAGAATTTATTCTTGACTGTATATCCATATAAATCAACTACACAGCAAACCGCATCATTATTTTTCAATCAGCTAATACTAGCCGCATAATCTTACTAAATTATGCGGCCACACGCTAACTTATTACCTTAGTCTTCATCCTAGAAAAAGCCCATGGCATTCTTATTGTAATTGATCAAAATATTTTTAGTGTGACGATAACTATCAAGAATGGTTTTGTGCGTTTCCCTACCAATCCCCGATTGCTTATAACCGCCAAATGATGCATGCGCAGGATACAGGTGGTAACAATTTACCCAAACACGCCCTGCCTCAATCGCCCGAGAGGCTTTTTGCATTTGATGCATATCACGCGTCCAAACCGCCGCACCGAGTCCATACTCAGTATCGTTGGCAATACGAAGTGCCTCATCCTCGTCTTTAAATGTTGCAACAGAAACGACAGGGCCAAATATTTCTTCCTGAAAAATCCGCATATCGTTGGTGCCTTTAAATACGGTCGGCTCAACATAAAAACCCGACATATCCTCTAACTGACGATGCTTTCCGCCTGTAAGGATTTCTGCCCCCTCCTCCTTGCCAATGGCAATATATGACATGATCTTTTCAAGCTGCTCAGCAGAGGCTTGCGCACCTACCATAACAGATGGATCAAGCGGATTACCGAATGTAATGGATTTGACTCTTTCCAGCGCTTTTTCCATAAATTTATCGTAAATGGATTCAGCGATTAACGCACGGGATGGGCAGGTGCAAACTTCCCCTTGATTAAGGGCAAACATAACGAATCCTTCAACGGCTTTATCAAAGAATTCGTCATCCGCATCAGCAACACTTTCGAAAAAGACATTGGGTGACTTACCACCTAATTCAAGTGTAGCTGGAATTAAATTTTCAGCTGCGGCATGCGCAATCGCTTTACCGACTTGTGTTGATCCGGTGAAGGCAATTTTGGCAATTCGCCTGGACGTAGCCAACGCATTGCCCGCCTCATGACCATAACCATTGACGATATTTATCACTCCTCTGGGGACGACATCTTGAATCAGCTCCATTAACACCATAATTGACGCCGGCGTCTGCTCTGCCGGCTTCATTACGACAGCATTACCTGCAGCCAAAGCTGGCGCAAGTTTCCAGGACGCCATAAGAATCGGGAAATTCCAAGGGATAATTTGCCCAACCACCCCTAAGGGTTCATGTACCTCCATACTGACTGTATCCCCATCAAGGTCTGATAGTTCACCGGTCTCTCCTCGGATCACGCCAGCAAAATAACGAAAATGATCAATCGCAAGCGGCATATCAGCAGCCATTGTTTCACGAATTGGTTTACCATTATCCCAAGTTTCAACCCGAGCAAGATATTCCAGATTTTCCTCCATAATATCGGCAATTTTTAATAAAACGGCCGAGCGCCCAGCGACTGGCGTTTGCGCCCATTCGGTTTTAGCAGCTTCGGCTGCATCCAGTGCGAGATTAATGTCGTCATTATCTGATCTGGCGACTTGAGTGAAGGCTTGCCCATCAACCGGTGACAGGTTATCAAAATATTGGCCATTCACGGGGGCTACCCATTCTCCACCAATAAAGTTTTGATATTGAGGTTTAAACTGCGGTTTATCTAATGACATGGGTGATTCCTTAATGGTTTAGTGAAATAACTTCCGTTGAAGTTCAGTATAAAAAAATTCGCTCCTAGATTGGAAACATCACAGTTAGAATAAGTTTCAATAGAAAATGCAATATTTATAAAAAAACTGTATCATTCAAAATTTTTTTAGATGGATTCAAGTTCTGGTAGAGGCATATTATTATACTTTTGACGTTTATAATATGCATATGTTTAAAAATATTTTTCCTGACGCTCTAAGCATTTTTTTATATTTTCGCGCACCATTATGCCCAATATTTTTATCGTTAAATTATAACAATTTTCATATGGTAATTATTTATATGTATCGAACCTATTGACCTATAGGAAATCTACAAGGATTAATGCTGCTCATAGGGTGCATAATCAGCCAATATATACAAATCCGATGAAAAAATGAACACCAAACCTCACCACACCAAAATGTATTTTTATTTATTTACTTTTAATAAAACTAAACAAGCAACTCCATTGTCATAAGTTAACTTTTGTCAGATAGATTTAACCATAAAAGTGAGGTTAACTCCGATGAAACTTATATACTTGAAACCTTTGTGCATTTTTTTTCTATACTTGACCTTTTTTTCTCTAAAGGTCTTTAGCCATCCAGGCAACCCCACATTAGGCAACCCCACATTAGGAAACCCCACATTAGGCCAGCACACATTAGGCACGCCCATCAATATATTATCCTCTAAACTAATGGGTAGCCTTGACCAAAAAAATAACCAGTGCATCTGTCCTTTAAGTGCTATGAACGTTATAGAGATGCTAGAGGCTGGTGCAAATGGCCTAACAAAACAAGAACTTAATCAAGTTTCACAAGCAAACCAAGCAGAAAATAACTCAGAAAGTGATAAAAACACTGGATGCAAAGAGCTTAATCGCATGATGCGAACTACTGCAAAAGAAGATGATGCTGCATTAGAAATTGCGAATGCGGTAGTTCTAAGCTCCGGTAGTGAAGAAAAAAGCATCAACCCCAAATTCGCCCAAGAAGTTAAAGGTTATGATGGAGAAATTTTCCAAGGTTCTGTTGATGAAATTAATCAATGGGTAAGCGATAGAACACATCAGACAATTCCAGAAGTGTTAAAAGAGGCACCCGAAAGTGGGGTAACATTAACGAACGCAGTCTATTTTAGAGATCAATGGCTCAGGAAGTTCGAACCAGAAGATACCATACAAGAAGGGACATTTCATGTATCGCGGAGCAAGACTGTCAAAGCGCCTCTTATGCAACAACAAAATATATTTAGATATGTTGAAACGCCCGAATATCAAGCTATTAAGCTACCATTTAAAAGTTTATTTTCAATGTTTGTTTTACTTCCAAAAAAAGAAGGCGGCTTAAAAGAACTAGCCGAAGATTTATCGCATGAGAAAAAAATTGCGTTAATTAATGAAATGTACACAACGAATAAGCTGCGTGTTGTTGAACTAAGTAAAAAAGTCGCACTTACACTCCCCAGATTTACTATTGAAAGAGAATATGATTTAAAAGAAACCCTAAGCAATATGGGAATGGGAACCGCCTTTTCTGATAGGGCTGATTTTACGGGTATTTTATCTTATGATGCACGTGGAGGGCTACGTATAGAAAAATTCATTCACAAAACTTTCTTCTCTGCTCGTGAGGAGGGTGTTGAAGCAAGTGCTGCTAGTGCTGTTTACATGACCAGAGGGGGCCCAAGAGAAGAAATAGTTGATTTTACTGCAGATCATCCATTTCTGTTTCAGATTGTTCACGATGACTCGAGAACTATATTATTCGATGGAGTCCTGACAGAGCCTACTGACTAAAGAGTCATCTTTACCAGCCACCCCGATTTTGCTGAATGCGCAGTCATCGGCACCAAATGTGATATTAAAGAGCAGAAGCCAATGGGCTTGGCCACCTTAAAATCCGGAGCAACCATTAATGAACCCTCTTCTTTTGTTTTGCACTAACTCGACAGGAGTTATTCCTCCTGCCTCATTATCGTTTGAGTTCTTAACCATAATTAACCTGACAGAACCCTCAACTCTTTAATTCCTTAAACAACTGAGGTTGAAGAAAATACTATAACAAACGCAAACAGATTGAATTCACTTGGGAGAGATTGATCATCAGATGCAACAAAGGCAAGAATCTGTAATCAAACAATCAACAATTGACTTGAAGGGTTGTTATTGATGACTGACTGGGGATTGATGACAGAGACAGCGCTTAACCGAATCCGGCACAGTTTTTGGGCAAATCGCCCTGTATTTAAAGCACTGATGAAAGGAGAAAAGCCATTTCCCATCTCTCTAAGTCTTAAACCACCGGGCGGCAAGCAGGCTCAAGACAATCTCCCTCATTTACAGAAATATATTACATCGTGGCAAAACTTCCCTCATAACCAATTTGTCGTGTTTGAACCTGATGCATTACAGGGTTTATCGATAGCGCCATTACCCATGAAACTGGAATTGCCAGATATTAAAAGTGTGGCAACCTGTCTGGGAGAAGCTGAATTACAAGAGCTTCAACAAATTCAAGATAAAATAAGCTATGTGTTAGCGCAAAGTTTTGTTCCTGAATTTAAACGCGAAGACCTGTTTTTTTGTTTGATTGATTTTCTGGAAACCCTGGCAGCCTTTAATCAATCCGAGTTAACGAATTTATGCCTAATTATTCCCCAACTATCAGAAAATTTAGGGCAATCTCACTATCTTCGCGCACTACCGGTTAAACAAGTAGATACAAAATTTATTGATGATAATCAGCCCTTTATCGAAGCCTTGCTAAATGTACTTTATGATAATCAGGTGACTTCTTTAACCCAGTGGCTTAATTGCAAGCGTAATCCCAAAGCCTGGTTGATGGTTCGCCCACTTGACAAAGACACGCAAAAAAAACTATCAGGCCTGCCGCTGCTACAAATTGATACTCGAACACTTTTGAATTATCCACTCCCGGCCAAGCACATCCTTGTGGTAGAAAGTGTTCAATCTGGCTTAGGGATACCAGCACTTCCTGACACCATTGTTGTGTTTGGTGGAGGAAAAAATGTCAGCTGGCTTGCAGCAGATTGGTTAAATGAAAAAAAGGTGGCTTACTTTGGTAATATTGATACCCAAGGTCTGGCTATACTCGCTGATGCACGTGCCAAATTACCCAACATTCAACCGTTAATGATGGATAGAAACACACTCGCGTGCTATCAGGAGAGAATGGTTGCGACCGACTGTTTTGACGAAATCCCATCCGCTAACTTCACCACCGAAGAGAAAGCTCTTTTTGACTCCCTTCACAAGGGCGTCAATGGCAAAAACCGGCTGGAGCAAGAACGTCTACCACCGGATTATATTAAAGAAAATCTGAAGAGTTGGCTTGATATGACTTAGGCACGACTTAAAAAATTCCCAATCCCTACATACAAGCATAAGCTAAAGAGAAGGCCACATTGCGCAGCCTTGTACTATAGACCATAAATCGAGAAAACTATCTCAAACTATAGTGATCCAACAAACCCGGGGTATAGTCTGTTTTTAGACCACCGACATCACTTGCACGCTTACTGCTTAGATCACAGGATTGCGTAGTTTTGACATAATCAAACGAAACACACCAACTATTCCGAGTAGCTGATGTGCAGGCCATAGCACATTGCTCTGGCGTAACATTCTTTAAATTTTCATTATTGAATCCAGAAATCGCTGCTTCTTCTGTTCGTTGAAATAGATCAAGACTCAATTGCGTTAATTGCTTCTTGAGCACTTTATAGGTGCCGGAATAGTTGCTGTGGCTGGTATTAGCC
>CAKMZU010000075.1:5614-11967 GCA_929200485.1 uncultured Gammaproteobacteria bacterium
GTATTAGCCTGAAAGGTGCCTGATGCAAGCCCTGTCCAACTATTTTTTGCAATGACACGCCAGATGCCTACATCAGTATCTGCACCCGACCCATTGTCATCCCAGACTTTAGAAGGCTGTCCATCAGTGAGGTACTCATCTTTCACACAACGCATATCCTTTGTGTTGGGCTTGGCACCGCTGGTTGCCAAAAAGCCAAGACATTGATAGCCAGTTGGTGCAATTGGCTGCCACAAAGCAGCATCATGTGTGCCACCAGAACCTGCATCTGTCCATTTACGGGAATAGTCTATGGGTTCTGCCAAAATACCTGAACCATCATCTTTTACAACGAAGGCACTCGTATTGGGTTTACCATATCGAGACTGGGCAACATCACCCAAAGAATAAAACCCTTGGGGAGCCACTGGTCGCCAGATTGAAAATTCATCATCTGCACCGGTATTGACATCATTATAAACCCAGGTAAATTCAGACGTTTCAGCCACCATTAAAAACACTGGCTGTTCAGAACTGACAATGACACTTTTCGGGCTATTTACCCAATTGACGATTCGTGAATCAAGCACACGATAATTATCAGCAATTTGGGTGTTAACAAGAAAGGTATTTGGGCTTAACCCTGTATTGGCTGTAGCCCCTGCCGGCACACTATCGCTATTGAAGTAACTATTTAAATAGATAGTTGCACTGTAAGCGCCACCTGAGCCTGTATCTGACCATTCCCACAAACCATCTGAAGCAATTAACTGGTCATCACGTACACAACGCATAAGATCGGTACTTGGCTGCGTCCTGCTTTGTGAGGCAATGGCAATATCGCCTAAACAGGTATAACCTTCTGGTGCCACAGGACTCCATAAAGTCACACTGGTATCCCCGCCGGTTTTCCAGTCATTCCAACGCCATTCATAATGTAACGGCTTGGCTAATTTATTGGTGCCATCATCAAAAGCGATTAACGAGCTGCCGGGCAAACGGGAATATTGATAAGCTTTTCGGCTACTGGTTGCCAAACCAACCGTATCACCTAAACGATGCCAATGTTCAGGCAAGTTTTTAGTACGCCAGATTGAAATAGTATTGTCACCACCTGTCCCGGCATCAGAATATATCCACTGATATTCATTCCATGATTGAACCTGAAGGCCATCGTTATCTTCCAAACTTGCAAGATGAGCAATATCTTCGCCGCTGAGCCATTCTCCTTCAATCTTTCTATCGCTATAGTTCAACCAATAGCTTGCTTTGCCAGCAGCCACTTTAGCTGTTTCAGCCAATTGATTTTGTCTTGATGTACGGGGTACATCAAAATTAAAATCTGCACCAAATTCACTTTGGCAAACTGACTGCCCTCTAGACCATGGCCCGGTTTTTTGAGTTATCTTCCAATTACCTGCATTATCGCTACAACTAAAGGCATAGTCAGCATCACAATCCGCATCATTAAAACGGCCATTTTGGCTCAGGGCACAATCTTCGTTGCCCGCATTATCGGGCTGATTTGGCGCCCAACTCCAAACCGCTTCGGCAATCCGATTATCGTTGAGCTTCAGCCAATCAAAGCCAAAGACAGTACCACCACACTTCATTAAAGGGCGCACGGCAGTATCTGGCATTACACCACTACCGGATGGATCACCTTCCGCTGCTGAATCAAAAAACAACGCATAGCTGCTATCACTGTGAATACTGCAGGCGCGATATTCATGACCATAATTTTTATACCCACCGCTATCACGTTCAGCATTCGTGCTTTTAAAAACCCACGAGCGAGCAATGTCACTACATGAAGCACCGGCATAGCCTGTAAAAATAATTTGCGCTCCCGCATCTAACATATCTGCTGCTGACAATTCAGAAGGGAAAGACTCGCAACTTTGTGAACGACTGGTACGATCCGGACGATAAACGATTTCACCTACCGTACGTTGCAAAGCCTCAACAAAATAATGGTATTCTTCATCACCCATCTGGTCTTCCAGCTTTATGATAATCACCTGATCCCGATTTTTTTTTGCCCAGTTGGCAATTTCTACCAGTGCTGTATCCAGATAAATAAAATCATCCGGTAAAAAAGGCTCAAAGATTCCACCAGCGCCTATATCGCAACGCCCACCGTTGTGACATAGAATGACAGAAACATACTCGACGTCGGTATTGCGCCACAAGTCTAACTCAAGAACGCGAGAACCTTGCTCCAACTGTTGAGTAATACTGAGATTTTGATTTTCATACAACTCCATCGTATAGGCATTCGAACTATAGGAGTTATGTGTACCAATAATATTGCTATGGATTAATGGGGTATGTTTTTGCAGATTATATTGATAATTGAGAGCATTCTGACTCCAACCTGCTTGCACTGTACTACTCATATGTATTGCAGCAATGGCTATTAGTGCAATTGCGCTTAATTTGTTTATCATTTTCGGTCTCTTTTTTTTCTTATTGATGGACTAATGCATTGATAAATTTATAAGGTCTGTATCGGGAAGTATTTGGCGGATTTTAAATCATCACTCCTTGTAAGTTTTGAATTCTGTTATTTCGCTCTTTTAAAAGTTATGTGCCGTTAACATCTCCTGCACAAAGTCGTGACACTTTTAGCAGATAAAACAGACTTTATTGAAAAATATTCTTTATTTTGTGCAAGCATTCGCGCAATTTTTATACATCAACAATGGTTCTGTTGAATATTTATGGTTCAGTTGAAAATTGCAACGCTAAATCATTAATCAGTTAATAAGCGAAGTAGGAGATTTATTTTACTGATATTTATTCGCTAGAAGTTTCTTCGGGCACAGGACCGCGAAAAACTTTATGGAATTTCTGGCTCGAATCAAGATGTTGAGGTAATTGATATTCAACAAAACCTGCTGGGTTTAATTGGTATTTAACGTCTTTGATTTGCTGGGCAAAGCCATCATTGCCTAAAGTAAAAATACGATGGTGCTTTTCAGTTTCCAGCAATAATTCATTCAATGAATGATAGCCTGTAAGGGTTTGCCCAAGGTCATCGATGGCGGTCTTAACGTCCCAAGCTTCTACTACTTTGGGTAGTTTTTTACCCTCAGCATTATAGCTGTAGCTAAATTTTTCAGCAAAGCTTGAACCATAAAAAATTAATTGTTTGTTTGTTATTTCAGCAGTAGCGGGAACCTTTACTTTACCATTATCAAGATTGAAGGTGACAAATTCATCACTAAAATTTTCAGTTAGATTATCGATAAACCAAGCCCCCCGCTTACCTAAAGAGCAACCTGCCATATTAAAGTGACTCGGTGTGATGCTTATCTGACTTTTGTTAATGGCACTATTTGGGTGTTTTGCATTGTATATTCGTGCCATAACTTCAGGCGCATTATCAACAAATTGGCTTAGGTTGCGTGCTAAGGATTCAGGACTTTGTACACCGTGAGTAAATCGTGAGCCATGCCCATAGGGTTGAAAAATAATCTTGTCTTTATACTTGGGGGCAGTAAATTTGGGGATATTATCGATGCCATTGACTATAGTGAAATCACCGTTATTGTTCATCTGCAAAACGAGAGTATGCTCAGGGTAACGTTGATATTGTTTATAAAGGCCTGCATTAATTGATCTTTCATCATTTTCCAGTTGAATAAGAACATGCAATTCTTCAGGTGAGTTTTGTAGTCTACCCGGGTTTAACCTGTTGAGAGACTGTTCCATGGTTGCGTCAATGACATTATTCACTGCAGCCGTTCTTTTGATATCGCCATCATCCATGTAATGATACTGCGTTTTATTTTGTCCATTCCCTACCGTGTGAAGTTTTGCTTGATCTAACCGATACCCCTTAAAATTATCAAAGCGAACATGCCCCACTATCGCTTTATTTTGGCTGGTTTTATGGTTATCAAGCAGGACTTGTAGTATGCGGCCATTTTCTACTCCATAGTAAAGTGTCTGGCGATGCTGAACAGGTGTTACATCAATAAAATGGCGAACGGTTTCATCAACCTTTTGATCATCATCACCCGTCACAAGCATTACGGTATCTCGTTTCTGCTGACCATTCTCCCCAGGCTTCTGATGACCATCCCTCAATTGGATTGTATATAGCTGAGTATTGCTGACAGTTTCTTTTTTAATTTCATATTGTATGCCTTTATAGGTAACTGGCTTTAGATTTTTCTTGTCTTGAGCTGGCGCAGCCTTATCAAAAATTTTATTTGCCTGATTATAGGTTAGAGGAAGTACCTCAAAGTTATTTGCATCGACAAATATGCGTCCATTATGAAACTGTATGACGGTATCTATTCCAGGATTATCTTCTAAGGCAACATTCATTTTTCTCATAAGCTCAGGATTCTTTTCTAAAAATATCGGTGTTTCAATATCCGTATAATTAGCATTCAGTATTGACCGTTTAGTACCTTTTAAGTCAACCTCTCTAAGATAACTCGACTCGTGGTAGCTTTGAGAAACACCTAATTTTTCTTCTTCTCGAGCAATGCTCTGAAAATTTTGAAAGACATGCTGATTGATTTTTTCAGTCTTATGATCTGTTGTCTTGCGTTGTGAATTTATTTGACCACTTATTTTTTCAAAGGCTTTATAATCGTTTTCTTGATTTACAGTCGAAAGCAATCTCGCTTCTGCCTGCCTTCTAAGCTCTTTATCCCCTTCTGTTTCCTCTCTTGCTTCTTGTCGTTTTTTTATCACGAATGCAATCGCCGCAGCAACGCTAATGCCTCCGACGACTGAAAATATGATGGTAGGCTTAGAAACCTCCCTCGATTCATCGGTAACTTGTTCCTCTTGTGTAACATTTATGTTGGTTGACTGATCAGTTTTTTTTGATAACCCCAAGCTATCTTTATCTCTCTCGATATGCTGACCACTTGCGTCATTAACAAATGTCATATCCACCATACTGTCTTCTTCGATAGGCAGGTTATTGTCAGCAATCAGCGTATTTGTCTGCAAGGTTAACGTAAAATCATCCAGATGAATTTGTTCATCAACGAGCTCTCCCAAACCCTGAAGGCGAAATAATTTATGGGTATCCAGATGAGCCTGCAAGTCGGAAGCAAAAGCCTTAAAGTCGGCGTAGGTTGTATGGGTATTCATATCCCCATTTTGGATAATCAAGGATATAGTCGTGGTTTTATTAAGGTATATTTCTTTTATCTCGCTTAAGATGATCACTTGCGTATCTTGCAGGGTAATATCACTCAATACGTTATCCATGCTTTTTAAAAAGAATAGGCGCGTATTACTTTTATCATCCGTCTCATGTAATAACATGGCATCGTTAAACAGATGAAAATTCATTTGCAACGCCACCTTATCCGCCGAGATGTAACTGGCACTTTCTGCGACAAAGTTGTCTGAAGCATCACTTCCAACGTGTGATACAAAGAATCCACTGAGTCGTAAAAGATCATTCACCTCTATTAACTCAGGTAAAGTGGCAGCAATATCTAACTTGTCTGAATAGAAGGTTTCAGGTGCAAAACCGTTGATACTGATAACCTCAAGTGCTGCGGGAGTCGCTGTGCTGACCATCGCATCCACAATGCTTGGCAACAGGCGTAGATTGTCTTCTGTAATCGGGGTACCCTTCGTTTCATACAGCGCTAGACGTTGCCCTTTTTGTAAACCATTAATACCTTCAGGTAATGGATGTTCAGCATGAAATAATACGCCACTCTTCAGGTTGAATTCATGGCCTTTAAGGACGAAATTCGCTTGATTATCATTAGAACTTGATACAAAACCTTCATAATAATTTCCCTCAATCAGGTTGACATCCGCCTGGATAATTGATGGGTTGCCAGCGTTTTTTCGTGCAATCATTTGAACCTGCAGATTATCGGAATTATTTATTTCAATGGGTTTTTCTATTGCTACCCCCTGTTTCAATAACTGCTCAATGGTGACGGTTAAAGGAATACCGGACGCTTCCATCTTTAATTGATTGTCATTGATACCGATTAACTCGCCAGCGATAGGCAAGCTGTCAACAGCTTTAATGCTTAGCTGAGGATCAATCAACACATAGCGCGATTCGGATTCAGTGTTGGCTAATGACAAGCTTCGCAAAGGCTGTATGTTGATTTCTAAAAAGTGATTTTCGTGGGCTTGAATGACGATCGGCTCAGGCAAGTCCGTTTCATAAAAAAATTCTGAACGTGTTTGTGGCACATACTGTTGATCACTATCAATCATCTGAACGCTCATCCAGCGTTTATCAAGTGCGTTGAACATCTGTAATTGACTGTCTTGAAAAGATAAGTGCCAGCGAATGCGTTGGAAGGATTTAGCCGCGACCCTTAAACCTTTGATAAAGTGTGGACCTGGCACAGCCATATGCAGTGTTT
>CAKMZU010000076.1:0-655 GCA_929200485.1 uncultured Gammaproteobacteria bacterium
GTTCTTAATCGAGAAATTGCTGGTCTTGATAAAGTATGGAATCGTGTCGATTCGGCATCCATTACTATTTATGACAACAAATCCCGCGTACTCTTCCTGCATGAAATAGCAAGTACCTTAAGTGCTTCGATTCCCGAGCTTCAGAAAAAATACGATAGCGTCGTAAAGATTCTTCTTCAAAATGGCGCATCGCCTACTCTCATTGCCGAAGCACAAAAACAAATGTGGCGCGCAGAGCGTATTGCCCGTAACGTTGATAAAATGTTACTTGGTGGCGAGCGCACCAACCAAGCGGCTGATCAATTTAACTCCGATGCTGACAAGTTCGGTGAAGTACTAAGCGCCATGATAAAAGGCAACAGCAAGCTAGGCATCCCTCGCATCAACAACGCCAGGGCTCGTCAAACACTGAATGAAATCAACGCACTATTCCAATTTATTACCACTTCGGTTGATGATATTTTTGAAGCCTCACCGGATTTAATGAAAGTCCATGACGCCGCTGATGATATCCTTGTTGACGCACCCGTACTGACTCAAAAAACCAGCCAACTGGTTGAACAGGTTAGCGGCCTTGAAGATACCCGTATTTTTAACACCACAACAGCAATGGTTGCTGTTGTTTTTATTGTCATTTTAGGCTTCGTGATTGCAG